>DATBBD010000474.1:0-1627 GCA_036271175.1 Polyangiaceae bacterium
GAATGTCTCCGCGGCGCCCGCGAGAGCGCCTTCGAAGAGAACATGACCTACCCCCTGTCACGGCGGCGCAAAGTCCGAGCCCGGTAGTTTCAAGAATCCATCACGAACGGGGACACGAAGGGTTGAGGGAAGCTCGATCATGGCCGAGGCCGATACGTCGAGGTTGCCTTGGCTCGACCCGCGACCGATGGTCACACGGAACAAAACGCCAGCACGGCGGCCGCTCGCGCGAGCGTGCGAGCAAATCGCTTCTCGCCGGATCCCGTCACACTTGTCACTCCCCCGCTCCTTTCACCGGCGCTAAATCATCTCCCACGCAACGCGTCGGAACCGGCGCGAACGAACGACCGGAACGACATCGAAGGAGAAGAAGGCCATGACGACACATCGGACGGGAACACGGGCGGAGTGGTTGGCGGCGCGGATGGAGCTGCTCCAGGCGGAGAAGGCGGCGACGCATCAGAGTGACGACGTGGCGAGGCGACGCCAAGAGCTGCCTTGGGTGCAGGTGGACAAACAATCTCGGTTCGAGACGGACGACGGAGGCGCGACGCTGGCGGACCTATTTCGAGGGCGGTCGCAGCTGCTCGTCTATCACTTCATGTTCGGGCCCGACTACTCGGCGGGGTGTCCGTCTTGTTCTGCGATCGCCGACGGGTTCAATGGGAACGCGGTGCATCTCGCAAATCACGATGTGATGCTCTGGGCCGTGTCGCGGGCGCCGCTCGCGAAGCTCCAGGCATTCAAGCAGCGGATGGGGTGGACATTTCCCTGGGCGTCTTCGTTCGGCGGCGATTTCAATCCCGACTTCAACGTGTGGTTCAGCGAGCAGCAGCAGCGCGACGGAGCCGTCGAGTACAACTATCGGCACGAGAAACCGGCCGCCCAACCGCCCTCCGAGCAGATGGTTCGGATCGCAGCCTCCGTCGGCACCGACGTCCCCACGTACGTGCGCGAACGGCCGGGCGTGAGCGCGTTCGTGCTCGAGGACGGCGTCGTCTATCACGCTTATTCGGCGTATGCGCGCGGGCTAGACGGACTCTGGGGAATGTATCAGTGGCTCGACCGCGCACCCTTGGGCCGCAACGAGAAAGGCATCTGGTGGCGCCACCACGACAAGTACGAGAGCGCGAAAGCCCTCTAGATCCATGGGTTCCGGCGCGCCGTGCGCCGTGCGCCGTGCGCCTCTCTATCCGCCGACGAACGCGATCCCTTCGCGGAGCAGCTTGCGCCAGAGCGTCGCATCGGGCTTCGGCACGGAAAGCCACTCTTTGAAGACCTTGCCGGCGGGCGCGAAGGGTCTGCCGACACCGGCGTCGACGAGTTCTTCGACGCGCGCCTTTGGAAGGCTTCACGACCAAGCCGGAGCCCTTTTAGTCGACGAGCGCGAGAAATTCGGTGCCGACGCGAAGGCACCGGCCGTTCATGATCGTCCCCTCGAGAATGCGCGGATCGCGTCGCTCGAGCTCGGCAGCGAGCCGCCAGAAGAGCTGTTCGGGCGAGGTCGTCATTCCTCGTCGCCTCTCCGGAGCACGCGCGACATGCGCTCCTTGATCTGTCTTCGTTCGTGGTCGTTTCTTGCGCGGCGGACCGCCTGTTCGAGCTCGGCGGCGGCCGCTTCGCGTTC
>DATBBD010000475.1:0-9009 GCA_036271175.1 Polyangiaceae bacterium
CGCGCGAAGAAAGCCGACGCCGGCAAATTCAAGTTCGACAGCACCATGAGCCGTGAGGACGCGGTCGCTGACTTCCAAGCGATCGTCGACGGCCTGAAAAACGGCGTCGTGAATTTCAAACAGGGCGATCGGTCGCTGACCGTGAACCCCGCGTCCGTTCTCGACGTCGAAGTGAAGGCGTCGAGCAAGGGCAAGGAAAAGAAGATCACGTTCGAAATCGCGTGGCGGACGGGGCAAGACCCCGATCTCGAAATCACGTCGAGCTAGGATCCGCCGGGCTTTGCCCGAGGGCCTCCTGGGCGTAGCGTCGTTCGGATGACCGACGCCATCGTCCACCAGACCATCGCCGCGAACGGCATTCGGTTCGACGTCGCGACAGCGGGCACTGGCGATCGGCTCGCGCTGCTGCTTGATGGGTTTCCCGAGTCGTCGTACTCGTGGCGGCATCAGTTGCCGCTCTTCGCGAAGCTTGGATTTCGCGCGTGGGCGCCGGATCTCCGAGGTTACGGCAGGACGTCGAGGCCGGCCGGCGTGGCCGAATACGCCCTCGAAAAACTCGAAGCGGACGTCGGCGGGCTCATCGACGCCGCCGGCGCGCGCGAGGTCGTGCTCGTCGGGCACGACTGGGGCGCCGCGATCGCGTGGAGCTTCGCGATGCACCAGATCCGGAAGATCGATCGTCTGATCATCCTGAACGTGCCGCACCCGGAGTGCTTTCAGCGCGGCCTCCTGACGCTGAAGCAGCTCCGCCGTTCCTGGTACATGTTCTTCTTCCAGCTCCCGGTGTTGCCCGAGATGTACCTCGGAGCGAACGACGCTGCCGTCATCGGGCGCTCGTTCAGCGACATGGCCATCGACAAGTCGCGGTTCCCCGACGAGGTGCTCCGCGTCTATCGCGACAACGCGCTCGTCCCGGGCGCGCGCACGGCGATGCTCAACTATTATCGCGCGCTCTTTCGCGGCATCGCCCGCATTCGAGCACGCGGCGCGCCGATGATTCACACGCCGACCCTGATGCTCTGGGGCGAAGCCGACGCTGCGCTCGGCAAGGAGCTCACGTACGACACGGCTCGCCACGTCAGCGATCTCACGCTCCGGTATTTGCCGAACGTCTCGCACTGGGTTCAGCAAGAAGCGCCGGAGACCGTGAACCGTATGATCGAGGCGTGGCTCACGGACGAAACGGTCCCCGAAGCGGAAGCTATCTCATGAACGCTGCGCCCCCGAGATAGCTCCTCGTTTCTCGGCGGAGGGCTTACGCTTTCATCGCGCGACGGATTTTTTCTTCCAGGTCGAGTCGATCGCGCGCGAGGCGATGCACCTCGTTCGCGAGGTGTTCGGCGTTGTCGGCCAAGATGCTCCACGGCTCGAGCGGGCGCACCGCGTATCGTTGCGCGACGTTCGACGTTTTCACTGGATCGCGAACGAGGCGTGGTTCGAAGGCGCTCTCGGCCCAGCCGTAGAGGCGCGCGAGCTCCGAGAGCTCGTCCATCGACATCGGGCGGACGTCCTTGCATCGCGGGTAGAGGCGTCGCCAGTGGTAGCCGTCGAGCGCGCCGCGCACCGGGCTCGCCGTCAGGCTCAAGTGGCCGCTCAGGATCTTCGCGCGGAGTTGCGCTTCGGACCGGATCGGAAAATGCGCGAGGTGAAGACTGCGCGCCGGCTCTTCGTCGAAGGGACGCGCGGTGTCGCGGTCGACGACGTGGTGGTTGCCGCTCGTCAACATGGCGTTGCGCTCGCGAGCGATGGCGAACGGGCACACGACCTTGGTGAACCGCACGTCGTCGCGATCGCGGCGATATTGCATCCGGCGGAGCACGTTCGTTTCGGCGGCGTCGTCGAGCGGCGTCGGGACGTACGTCTTCCAACCGAGCGCCGTCCCCTTGCTCGTGGAAAGGCCGTCGAGCGCTTCGTCGAGGCTCTGCCCCTCGGGGGTCGTCAGAAATTCGTCCGAATCGAGCGGGAGCACGAAGTCCGGCGCGTGGCGCTCGGCCACCTCGGCGAGCGTGCGCGAGAATAGCGCCGAGACGCGGTGCATCCCGACGTCGTCGGTGATGCGCCGTACGTCGCCCGTCTGTCCATCCGCCGCGTCGTAGCTCGCGACCTCGAGAGGCAACCCTTCGGCGACGAGCCCGTCCAGGATCTCCTGTGTGTTGTCGCTGCAGCGGTGAACGAACACGAGCATCCGTTCGACGAACGCCGCGTGGTGACGCACGAACGCCTCGATGACGTCTGCGTCGTTGCGCGTCAGGGTCATCGAGACGATGCGCATGTGGCCAGAGTCGCACGAGGTTTCTCGCGAGTCGAAGCCGGCGACGCGAACTCGAAGCGGGAACGATGTTGACAGTGCGAACTGTTACGGTATGGTCTGGCGCGATGACCGACGTCGATCTTTCGGGAAAAACCGACTCCGGACCTCCACGGGGCGCCGAGTCGGAGCGCCCCGGTGGCACCTACACGATCGACGAACTCGCCGCCCTGACGTCGGTTCCGAGCCGCACCATCCGCTTCTATCAAGCGAATGGCGCGCTTTTGCCGCCGGTGCGGCGCGGGCGCGTCGCGTATTACGACGACTCGCACGCCGAGCGCCTTCGCCTCGTCGCTCGGTTGCAAGATCGCGGGCTCAACTTGCGTGCGATTCGCGATCTCTTTCAGCGCACCGAAGGCGGCGACGTGTCGGTCGCGGAGTGGCTCGGTGTCGGCGAACAACTCCGAGCGCCATGGACCGAGGATCGCCCGCGCATCTGCACCGAGCCCGAGCTCGAGGAGCTGATCGGTGGTCCGCCGCGTCCCGGTTTGCTCTCGGATCTCATCCGTAACGGCCTCGTGCGCCGTGAGGCCACTTCGCCCACGACGTTCTTCGTGCAGAGCCCGGCGATGCTCCAGATCGCGCTGCGACTCGAGCAATCGGGGCTCGACATGGAAACCGCCGACGCCGCTCACGAGATCCTGAAGAAGCACCTCGCGCGCGCGGCGAACGACCTGGTCGACTATTTCGTCAAGCGCATCCGCGACGGTTCGGGGCCCGACGCCGTCGGCCGATCGCTCGACGCGCTTCGTTCGGTCACCGCGGACGCGGTGCGTCTCACCTTCGCTCAGGAGATCGAGCGATCGCTTCGCGAGGCGATCGAGCAGGGCAAAGCGCTCCCGCCGCGGCGTAGGAAACGCTAGAGCGAAGCCAGCTCGGAAACCGTAGCGAGCACGCTATCAGCGACACACCGAGTAGCCGGGCGGAAGCGACGTGCTCGGCCCGCACGTGGTTCGGTACGGACACGCGAACGCGACGTCGCAGAGCGGGTAGCCGTTGCAGGACGTCTCGCACGTGACGCTGGTGTATGCGGTAACGTCGCCCGTCGTGGTCGCCATGCCACAACAAATCTGTCCCTGTTTACAATCGGCGGGACCGGAGCATTCGAAGGGACCCACCGCGCAACTATCGTGGCACTCGGTTTCCACACCCCCGGGGCCGCTTGCGGACGCCACGCAACAAAACTGGCCGTTTTTGCAGTCGCTGTCGTCGTCGCAAGCGAACGCGCGCGGACACGCGTCGCTGCTCGCGGCGCACGTGGCGGTCGTCGTTCCGTCCTGAGTGCGAATGCAACAGCGCTCGCCGTGCACGGCGTCGCACGCCGTGTCTCCGCAACGAACGAAACCGCTCTTCGTCGCAACCGACCTGCCCGCGTCGTGGTCGCCAATCGTGGTGCCGCCGTCACCCGGTCCACCGCTTCCGGTGGCGCCGCCCGATCCGCCGCTGGATTCGGTGCCGCCGGTGCCGAGACTCGACCCGCCACCCACGGCGGAGGCGCCGCCGGTGGTCCCCCCCGCACCGTTTCCGGCATCCGCCGCGGCATCCGGTACGAAGCGCCGCGGTGACGAGCCGTCGAGGGACGTCGAGGTTCCGATCGTCGTTTCGCCGCCGCTATTTTCCGAGAACCCACCGCTGCCGGGGGACGCGACGCCGCCGGTCGACCTGGAAGCGTCTTCCACGGCGAACGAAGCTCCGCTCCTCGAGCTCGAGTCGCAGCCTGAAACCGCGACCGTTGCGATCAAGAGGAGCCCGCGACAAGGGACGTTCGGCGGGCGAAAAAGACGCCGCGAGAGTGACAAGAAGAAAGGCGCACATCGATCGATGCGCGTCCCCTGACTTTAGCCGAACGGGAGCGACCCTCGCAACCCGCGTCCCACCGACGTTCGCTCGTCGCAGCGTCGCGATCGGCAAAAGCTCGGCGTCGTTTCGTCAGCGCGCGAGTCGCGTCATCGCGAGCTCACGCACGGCTTTCTTTTGGATTTTGCCGATCGTCGTTTTCGGAAGCGTGTCCATGAATTCGACGAATCGCGGCGTCTTGTATTTCGCGAGACTCGACTGGCAGTGGACGATCAATTCCTCTTTCGTCACGTCGGCGCCGTCATGTTTCACCACACAGGCGCACACCTCCTCGCCCATGCGCTCGTCGGGTACGCCGACCACGGCGACTTCGCGCACCTTCGGGTGCCGATAAAGGACTTCTTCGACGTCCTTCGGGTACACGTTGAAGCCGCCGCGAATGATCAGATCCTTCTTTCGTTCGACGATGAAGAGGTAGTCGTCCGCGTCGAGGTACCCCATGTCGCCGGTGTGCAGCCACCCATCGCGAAACGTCTCCGACGTTGCCGCGGGGTTCTCGAAATAGCCCGGGCTCACGTTGTCGCCGCGCACGCAGATCTCGCCGACGGCTCCGACCCCGAGGGGGCTCCCACCTTCGTCGATGATGCGCACGTCGACGCCCGCGACGGCGCGACCCGTCGAGCCGAATTTTCTCGGCAGTCCTTCGCGTTCCGACGCGACGCCGGGGCACGCTTCGGTGAGCCCATAACCGACGTACACCGTTCCGCCGAACGTCTCTTCGAAGCGCTTCACCTGTTCCACCGGCATCGGCGCGGCGCCGACCAACCAATGCGTCACCGACGACGTGTCGTAGCGCGCGCGATCGGGGTGGTACATCATGTACACGAACATCGTCGGCACGCCGGCCATCCGCGTGACTCGGTGGCGTTCGATCAGCGCGAGAGCCCCGGCGGCGTCGAACCACCGCATCAAGACCGAGCGACCGCCGAAGAGATAGCCGGCGATGAGGGAGCTCAACCCGAACGTGTGGGCGAGGGGAAGGACGAGGAGATTCACCTGGCCGAGGACACGGTTCGTGTTCGAATTCCAAGCGTTCATCGCGTTCGCGTACAGGTTGTGATGCGTCTGCATCACTCCCTTCGGCTTTCCCGTCGTTCCGCTCGTATAGAGAATCGTCGCGAGATCCGTCGGCGCGCGTTCGACGAGCGGAGACGGTTCGTGGGCTCGAACGAGCGTGTCGAAGGACGTCGCCCCGGGCGGAAGGTCGTCGTCGCCGCCGGTGGCGATCGCGACGACGTCGGGGTGAGTCGAAAGCGCGCCTTCGACCTTGCTCCACAGCTCCGGCGCCGTGATGACGGCGCGAGCGCCCGAGTTGTCGAGAATGTAGGCGAGCTCGGACGCTTCGAGGAGAAAGAGCACCGGAACGACGATCATTCCCGCGCGCCAGAGCCCCGCGTAACTGACGAATACCTCGGGGCAGTTGGGCAACAGCAGCACGACCTTGTCGTCGGGGCGGAGGCCGAGAGCGGTGAGCCCCGTCGCGAGCCGACAGCTGCGATCGTGGAGCTCGCGGTTCGTGAGCTCCGTTCCTTCGAACACCAAGCGGACGTACTCACCGAACTCAGCGAGGTTCTGCTCAGCCAGAGATGCGAGATTCATGAGGGATCCTAGGGAACGCTCGGTGTCCCACGGATCAACGAAACTGTCACTCGCTGCGCGTCGTCGACCCCCCGCTCACGGCGTTCGATGGTTCATCGAGCCGCTCGTTGTCGTGCTCGGCAAGGAATTCCAGAACCGCGCCGTGTGTCGCTTCGGGTAGTTCGAATTGTGGAATGTGCCCACAATCCTTGAGCACGATCGAGCGCGCTCTTGGTAGCGCAGCTTCGACGTGACGCGCGAATGCGGCGGGCACCATCCGATCGGCTTCGCCCCAGAGGAAGAGAGCGGGGCGATTCAGCCTCTCGAGTCGCGGCCAGAACCCATCGGGCCCGAATGGCCTCTCGAGGTAGATCCGGCGCGCCGCGGCGAAGAACGCTACGCGGCCGAGCGGCATTCGGAACACGCGGATGAACTCGTCGACGGCCGCGTCGTAGAACGCGTCGGGTAGGCGCTCGGGACGGGCGAACAGAAATCGGATCCCGCGATGAAGCTGCCGGCGCAGCAAGGGAACCGGAATCACGCCGAACTCCGGCGCCATGAATCGGACGACCGGGGCGGCCGAGCGGTTGCGGCGGAAAGCGAGCGCCGGCGAGAGCAGCGCGAGCGTCGAGACCCGTTCGGGCTCCTGCAGCGCAAGCTCGATCGCGATGCGCCCGCCGAGGGAGTTCCCGACCACGTGAGCGCGATCGACGCCGGTAGCGTCGAGAAACGACGAGAGCCACCGAGAGAAGAATGGGGCGTCGTACCGCGCGACCGGCTTCGCCGAGTCGCCGAAGCCGGGAAGATCCGGCACGAGAACTCGGTAGCGACCCGAAAGGGCCGCGAGCGTGGGCAGCATCGACGAGTTCGTCGCGCCCACGCCGTGCAGCACGACGACCGGCGGTCCTGACCCCGCGTCGAGGAAGAACGTATCGATGCCGTTCGCGAGGACGCGGCGTGGCCGTGCGCGATCCGTCGGTCGACTGCGTCGCTCGAAGATGCCTTCTAATTTCAGCGCAAGTGAAACGTTCCCACGGACTCGAAGCCGGCCTCTCGAGAAGGAGTCGAGTCCACTGCGCTTCCCCCGCACGACGCCCGCGAGAGTGAGGGGGTCCCCCGAGATGGTGGTCTCTGCTCGTCGGTCGCGTCCTTCTCGGAGACTCAGGTGCCCATTTTGGATCCGTAAGGTCCAGAACTCCCCGGTGCCGTCGTCGAGCACGACCGAGGCATCGACGCTTCGTACCGCGTCGGAAATGCGATGCGGCCGGGCAGCAAACGCTTCCCGTAGAGCCACCCCGAGAGCGGGCTCTTCGAAACCCGCACGATCGGGTCGGATCCAGCGGGGGATCCAGGTCATCGGCGCAAGTCTGCCGGGCCGTTTCGCGTCCGGAAAAGTTTGTTGCGAGGCGAACTCGGTTCCAGCGGCGTGCCTCGGGTCACTGGAAATCGAACGGCGCTGTTTCGCGACATGCTCCTCTCATTCGTACGACCGCCGGCCCCGGCGTCTGAAGCCGTTTCGGGCGGGCGCCGCGCGAAGTGGCGAATCGAGTGGTCGCGGGCCGCCCTATTCACGACGAGTGGGACGACGGCGGCGCAGCTAGGATGGAAGTTGCCAGTCGCGTTACGTGTGTGACCCGCTCTTCCATTTCACGAACGAACGCTTTTTTCATAACCGAACGGAGGAGCGACCAATTACCCGTTGGGAACGTCGCTTCTTCGGCTTCGCTTCCGGGAAAGTTAGCCGTCCAGGCCGTCGAATCGACGGTCGTCGCGGCGAGAAACGAGACCGCGCTGACCGTCAGAGCCATTTCGATTCGAGAGCAGACGTTTCGACGCCATTGAAAGTGAGCTTCGAAGTCAGCCGGTGCGACTAGCGAGAATGTGCGACTGAGGTAGTATGTAGTTGGTTCGTGGAAGGACGGTTTGCGAGCGCTGCTTGCAACACGACGCGGACCGGGAGCAACCATGAATCGGGTCGTCGTTCGAATCATCACCGTGGTCCTCGTCGGTCTTGCAGGCGGCGTTTCCGCCTCTGCGTGTGCGTCGGATCAAGGCGTGTTCGAGGCAAGCTCGCGCTTGCGCGACGCTTCGGTAGCCGACGCCGCGAATCTCTGCGATCCGAAGTTTTGCCCTGCGAGTACGACCGGCCCGTTTCCGGCCTGCTGCTTCAGTCCGACGCCTGGCTCTTGTGGCATCGACTACGGCACGGGTTGCGTCGCGATTGCACATCACCGCGACGGCGGCTGAGCGCTCTGCACATCGCCGCGCGACGGCCGCGGATCGCTCCCCTACTCGGGGATGACGAACGATTTCCCGACGACCACCGCGTCTCCCTTGAACGACGGGACTTTCACCGACCGAAATTGTGTCGCGACGCAATCGCCCGTGGGCGTTCCGGCGAATTTGCCCTGCACATTGACGCCCTGCACGCTTCCGCTCGATCCGATCGTGACGAGCGCTTTCCCCGGTCCGCTGTCGCCGCCTGGACGATGACAGACGCCGACGAGGGACGCCGCGCGGCTCAGCGCCGCGGCCGCCGCCTTCCGATCGAAGTCCGAGCCTGCGTTCGTCGCACCGGGATCTGCTTGAGCGTGCTCATCGAGCGTGACCGAGTTGGCGATGTCTTGCACCGACGTCGTCTCGTCGTTCAGCGTGACCTTGATCGGCTCGGGTGGTTGCTCGGGCTTGAGCGCCGCCATGTCGTGCGAGATGCGCTCCGCGCTGGTTTGGTTCGCCGCCGGAGCACCCGGACGAGGGAATCTCGCCGCTGCCGCAGACGCCGCGGGATCCTCGGGTAGGCTCCCGATGTCGAGCCCGGGATTCGGAACTTGAGGCGAACCGGAGCCGGGAGGTGCGGGTTGCGGCGCGGCGGTTACGGACGCGACCGATACGGGGGGGGCGGCGGCGGGCAACGCCGCGGGCGCAGCGCCGCGAGACGAGTGTCCGCTGAAGAACAGAAGAATGGCGACCGCGACGACCACGCCCATCGCGCCGCCCACGAGCAAAAATCGACTGTTTCGCGCCGGCGCTTCCGACGGCTGGCTCAAGGTTTGAACGCCGCTCGAGCCGTCGCCGGGCAAGAACGCGGCGCCGAGCGCGGCCGATGTGGACACGCTCGGTTGGCTCACCGAGTCGGCCTCGGTGACGCTGACGCTGACTGGCTCTTCGGCGGCGACGATGGGTTCGTCGGAGACGAGGAGCGGCACCGATTGCGCGCCGTCGAGCGCGCGAATCGCGGCGCGGATTTGCTGGCGTCGCTGATCGAT
>DATBBD010000476.1:0-13741 GCA_036271175.1 Polyangiaceae bacterium
AAGAGGTCTTGCGCGACCACCCGGCGATCCGCGAATGCGCTGTCATCGGCGTGCCGGATCCGGTCTGGGGCCAGCGCGTCGCAGCCGCAGTGGTGCTCATGCCGGACGCCGAACTCACGGTCGAGTCCTTGCGGGAGTGGGCCAAGGCCCGCTTGGCGCCGTACAAGCTCCCCACGCTGCTGCGCCGTCTGTCCGAGTTGCCGAAAAATCCGATGGGCAAGGTGCAGAAGCCGGAGCTCGTCGCGGATTTCGTGCGGTGAGTCAGCGCCGGCGTGCGCGAGTGAGCTCGTCGGCACCGGAAGATAAGGGGGTCGCTTTCGGGCCCTCGAGCGTCGTTCATTTCAGCCGTTCGTTCACGATGGCGACGAGCGTCTGCGCCTCGAATGGCTTTTCGAGGCGGGCGTTCGGAATCTCATCGAGGAACGCGCGGGCACGCGGCGTGAACGCACCGCCAGTCAAAAAAACGATACGCTCGGCCTGGTCGGGCACCGTTTCCTTCAATGCGGCGTAGAGCTCCATGCCCGTCATGATGGGCATCATGAGGTCGCACAAGAGGACGTCGAAGCGCGCACCTGCTTTGACGTGATCCAGTGCAACTTGAGCGCTGGTGAGCAGCGTGACGTCGTGGTCGTTCTTGAACAGGCGCTTCACGGCGCTGCCGACGACACGCTCGTCGTCGATGATGAGCATGCGTGCCCGCCGGACGGGAGGCGCGTCGGCCTGCGTTCTCGTAGCGTTGGAGACCGGGACATCGGCGCGGGCGAGGGGAAGCGAAATGCGAAATGTCGTGCCGGTTCCGAGTTTGCTTTCCACGGTGATGTCTCCGCCCGATGTCGTGATGATCCGGTGGCAAATGTCGAGCCCGAGACCGGTGCCGATGCCCTGCGGTTTGGTCGTGAAGAACGGCGTGAACAGCTTTTGTAGCGTCTTCTGCGACATGCCCGTGCCCGTGTCGCTGATCTCGACGACCACCCGTTCCGTTTCGTCGAGCGAGGTGCGGACGCGGATCTCGTTCGCGTCGGCGTGCCCTTCGTTGATCGCCTGCGCAGCGTTGACCAAAAGATTCAAAAAGACCTGTCCGAGTCGACCCTCGTTCCCGAGAACGAGTGGGACCCGGCCGTAGTCTTTGACGAGGCGCGCGCGATGACGGATCTCGTTCCAGGCAAGACGCGACGTCGACTCCAAGACGCGTTGCACGTCGACCGGCGCCGTGGCCTCTTCCTCGACGCGAGAGAAGATCTTCAGATCTCGCACGATGTTGCGCACTCTTTCGGATGCTTCGCGCGCGTCCCGGATCTCCTCGTCCACGTCGCCGAAATCGACGGTGTGTCCGAGCTTTCTTTGCAAGTTCCCGAAATCGCGCGCGATCAGCTCGAGGTTCATGATCACGGCGGATAGCGGGTTGTTGATTTCGTGAGCGACGCCCGCGGCGAGCGTTCCGATGGAGGCCATCCGATCGGAGACGATGAGCTGCGCATGAGTGCGTACCTGCTCGGTCACGTCGCGCCCGATCGTGAAGATGACGTTCTGACCATCCAGGTCGACGGGCGTCGCGGAAAACTCGATGTAGAAGACGGAGCCGTCCGCGCGCTTCACCTCGGCAGGCGACTGGCGGCCAGGAATCGCGCTCGTCACTTGAAAGGTGTCGACGGTCTCCTGCTCTTTTCCCGGCGGTGCGAACACCCGGATGTGTTGCCCGACCACCGCTTCCTTGGGCGTGCCGAGAATCTCCGCGGTGCGGTCGTTGCATTCCAGGATGACGCCTTCGGGTGTGATGACCGCGATCGCATCGTTCGCGCTCTCCATGAGGGTGCGGTATCGCTTTTCGGACGCCGCCAGCCGCGAAAATGAAGCTTCGAGCTCCAGCGACTGGACGAGTTGATTGGCGATCGCTCGCGCGAAGGCGACCGAATCTTCACTGGTGACGTCGGTGCCGTTCGCGCCAAGCACGATGGCGCCGAGACTCCGGACTTCGTTCGCGAGAGGAACGACGTGTAGGCGCGCCACACCTGCGTTTTGAAGCAGGGCGACCAGGCGAGGGTCGTAGCGGCCGCCTTCGTCCGGGATAGACACCGCGCTGTCGTGCTCGAGCGCGCGTTCGAGAAACGACGCTTCGCCGAAAAACGAAGACAGCCCTTCGCGTTCGGTGGAATCGAAGCCGATGGCGTGCCGCAGCCGAAGCACACCTTTTGCGTCGCGCAAAAACACCGCGCCCTTCGAGATGGCTGCGGCGTCGAGCGTCGCGGCGAGCACGTCGCGCAACACCACGTCTACATCCGTGCGGCGCGAGAGCGCGTTGGCGATCCCGCCGAGCAGCGAAAGTTGCGCGGCCTGGAGCGTGCAACGGCGAGCGAGCCCCGAGTTGATCGACAGTTGCCGGCTCAATTGTTCGATGACGGCGCGTGCGTTCTCGAGACGGAGGCGTTCGGTGGGTGCGTCCCGAGCAGTGCCCGGCGGCGCTGCCGCGCATTCCAGGAGCTTCTTGGTCAGCCCTTCGAACTCCGGGGTTTTCGTGATGAATCCGCTCGCTCCAACTCGATTCGCGAGCTCATTGTCCGCGGTCGTGTAGGGGTGTCCGGACGTCAATACGACGGACACTCGAGCAAGAGCCGGATCGTTCCGCAGCGCGTAGCAGAGCTCGAAACCGTCCATGCCCGGCATTTGAGTATCCGAAAGAACGAGGTCCGGTACGTTCGTCGCGGCCGCTTCGATTGCTTCCGCGCCGTTCGAGGCCGTCGTCACGACAAACCCCCGCTTCGTCAGGTGCACGCGGACGAGCTTCAAGAAGACCGGATCATCGTCGACGACCAAGACGTGCTGTCCCGCCGCGAGCGGCGACCGCCGGTGCTCGGTGGAAGGAAGCAAGGCGGCGATGGACTCGACGAGCCGGCTCGGTTCGACGGGTTTCAGGAGGAGCGCCGTGAATCCGACCGAGGTCGCGCGGGCTTCTTCGAGACGGCTCGCGAAGCCCGACAGCGCGACGATCGGAACGTCGCGCAAACCCGGCATGGCGCGGAGCTCCCGCACGAGTTGAAACCCGTCCATATCGGGGAGGATCAGGTCATGCAGCACCAGATCCGGCACGTGCTCGCGAGCGAACGCGAGGGCGGTGCGACCGTCCGGAACGTCGTTGACGGAGTAGCCCTCCGATTCGAGCGTCACCCGGAGCATCTTCCGAGTGATGGGATTGTCCTCGATGACGAGGATGTTAGCCGGCTTCATGCGATCCGAGCACCGCTGTGGCCCAAGAACCCGGCGATGGTCTCGAGGAGACCGTCGGCGTCGATGGGTTTCGTGACGTATCCGTCGCAACCGGCGGCGAGGGCCTTCTCACGGTCGCCCTTCATCGCGTAGGCGGTGAGGGCGATGACGACGATCTGCTTCCGTTCATCGTCCCGTTTCAGAAGGCGCGTGAGCGATAGGCCGTCCATGTTGGGTAGCTGGAGATCCATGAGAATCAACCGCGGGCGAAACTCCATCAGCAGGTCGAGTGCCTGTTCGGCATCCTCGGCGGTTCGTACGTCGTACCCTTCGCTCTCGAGAAGCAGCCGAGTGAGCTTCAGATTCTGCGCGTTGTCGTCGACGACGAGGATTGGCTCACTCGGCACCGGAGACCTCGATTTTCGCGGGCTTTTCTCCTGACAGTGCCGCCACCGCCTCGACGAGCTTCGACGCGCCGCCCGCACTCTTCGGCACGATGGCGTTCACTCGTCCGTGCAGACGCGCTCGCTCCTCGGCATCCAAGTCCTTGACGCTCCAGACCACGATCGGGATATCTCGACACGCCGGCGATGCGCGCAGGCACTCGACCACCTCCGCGCCGTTCATTCCCGGCATCAGCAGATCGACGACGATGAGTCCCGGTCGGTCGCGTATCGCCGACTCGACGGCTGCGGCGGCAGAGCCCTCGCTCGTGACGCTGTATCCCTCGTCGGAGAGTGCCGCGGCAGCGAGCTTGAGCGCCTGCTGATCGTCGTCCACCACCAGAACTCGGCGATTGTCGGTTCGCTTGGACGAAAACGGCTTTTCGGACGCTCCCCGGGCCGACTGCGGAAGAACGGCGGAGAACGTGCTGCCTGCGCCGTGAGTGCTCTTTACCTCGACGCGTCCGCCGTGCGCCTCGACGATCTTCTTCGTGAGCGCGAGGCCGAGCCCGGTGCCCTGGTATCGTTTGGACGGGCCCGCGTCGAGCTGCCGAAATTCTGCGAAGAGCTTGTCGATGTCTTCGGGCGCGATGCCGACTCCGGTGTCCTCGACGTCGAATCGGATCATGCTCTCGCCTTCAGGCGTGACGCGAATGACGATTCGACCATTGTCTGACGTGAATTTGATGGCGTTGGACAGGTAGTTGTAGAGGACCTGCTTCACACGCGCTGGGTCGACCACAATGGTGGTCAAAAGTTGCGAAACCTCGACGTCGATCGAAAGCCCTTTGCTCGACGCGAGCTCCCTCAAAATGTCCCGGACTTCCGCCACGAGCTTCCCCGCATCGACCGACTCGGGGTGAAACTCCATTTTCCCGGACTCGACCTTCGCGAGGTCCAGTACGTCGTTGATGAGCTGCAGGAGGTGTCGCGAGCTCGTCAGGATGTCGCCGAGGTACTCTTGATGCGCGGGAGAAACCGGACCCACTCGCCCCCGGTGCATCAGCTCGGCGAAGCCGATGATGGCGTTCAGCGGCGTTCGCAACTCGTGCGACATGTTCGCGAGGAACTCGCTCTTCAGCCGATTCGTCTCGTGCATCTTCTGCTCGAGTATTTTGCGCTCGGTGATGTCGCGGATCGCCGCGGAAACGATGGTTCCGTCTTCGGTCTCGAGGGGGCTCAGGCTGATCTCGATGGGGAACTCGGAGCCGTCTTTGCGGAGCCCGAACAGCTCGAGCCCCGAGCCCATGGATCGGGTTCGCGGCTCGCCGAAGAAGCGTCCGCGGTGACCCGAGTGCGCGCGCCGGAAGCGCTCCGGCACGAGAAGCTCTACCCATTGCTCGACGAGCTCGTCGCGCGTGTAGCCGAACAGCTTTTCGGTCTGCGCGTTGATGAGAAGGATTCGTCCGGCGCTGTCGACGATGACCATCGCGTCGGGTGCGGACTCGAGGAGCGCGCGAAACTTGTCCTCTGCTTTCTTGCGATCGCCGATGTCGCGGATCGCGCTCGAGACGAACGTTTCTCCCTCCGCTTCGAAGGGGCTCAAGCTGATCTCGATGGCAAATTCCGAGCCGTCTTTGCGGAGACCGAAGAGCTCGAGGCCCGAGCCCATGGAACGAACGCGCGGCTCGGAAAAAAAGCCGGCTCGGTGCCGCGGGTGCTTCGAACGAAAGCGCTCCGGAATCAGAACTTCGATCGGACGGCCGAGGAGCTCATCCCGCGAATATCCGAAGAGTGTTTCAGTCTGCGCATTGACCAGGTGAATATCGCCAAACCGATTGACGATGATGATGGCGTCGGGAGCCGCCTCCACGACTGCGCGGAACTTCGCCGCCTCCGCGCGCACTCGCTCGAACTCGCCCGCCGCGTCCGAATCCTTTCCGATGCTCGTATCCAAAGCCCCCCGCCTTGTCCGCGGTACCGCGAACGACAAACCACGTGCGCTTGTCTCGTCAGCAACGAGCACACGCGAGAACGTGTGGCACTTTGTCACGGCGGGGGGCGCATTTGAACCCTAAAAGAATCGCGAGCATTCATGATTGAAGCCTCACGTACTCTTTGGATATTCAACGCCGACCCCAGAGGCAGCGTGCGCTTGTGTCACTTCTGGATGTCATCGAAAAAGCTACCCGCTTCAAGCGCAGAAAGCTGTGTCGCGCCGGGCTCCCGAAGAATCCCATGGGCAAGGTGCGGAAGCTGGAGCTCGTCGCGGACTTCGAGCGATGAGTCGGCGCGCGCGTGACGTCGCTCGCGACGGTCAGTTCGTCGCCAGCTTCGGCTCGATCGCGTCTCCCTCGACGGGATACCCGCTTTGGGTCCAGGCCTCGAAGCCTCCGTCGAGCGCGACGGCGCGTGTGTAGCCGAGCACGCGAAGCGTCTGCGCCGCCAAGGTCGAGATTTTTCCGAATTGGCAATAGACGAGAATGCGCGCGGTGGGATCGGGGAGTTCCTGGTTCGCGCGGAGCTCGAGCTCGCCACGCGGGACGTTGCGCGCGGAGGGCACGTGCTTCGCTCGAAACGCTTCGCGCTCGCGAACGTCGAGCACGATGAGCGAAGGGTCGCGCTGTTCGATGCGTCGCGCCGCTTCTTGCATGGACACGAACGCGATGGCGCGCGTCGCTTCCGCGATGAGTCGCTGCACGGTTTTCCCGCCGCCGCGATTGGTACGCAGGGCCGGCGCCGCGCTCCGCCGGTTCATCGCGATGGGTGCGCCCAGCTGCCGCCCGAGCTCACGCGTCGCCGTAAAGTGATCGGCGTGCGTGTGCGTCGAGCAAGTACCGCACGCGGAGCCCCTTCTCGGTCGCGAGCGCCAAGCACGAAAGGCAGCCCCCGCTCCGCACCTGTTCGAAAATCGTGCGGCGAGCTTATCCGTTGCCGGTGAGCTTTTTCCTCGTTTCGAGCTCAGTCCATCGTGTAGGTGTGACTAGACACTGAACGCGCCCCCGCCGGGCGCCGTTTCAGGCCTCTCGAACGCTTCCATGGTATGGGTCGAGGGTCGGCATGCGACCCCTTCGAGCCCAGCTGATTGCCGCTTTGACGGCGTTCACGCTGCTCCTTCCCGGGAGCGCCTTCGCTCGGACGCAGTTCTTCTGCCACATGATGAATCGGGTCGTGGCCGCGTGCTGCTGCGACACCGATTCAAAGAGCGACGACGATTCGAGCTGCGCAGTGCGGGTTCGTGCGAGCGACTGCTGCGAGCGGCTTTCGGCCGCGGCGCGGGCGCCGACGTTGAAGGCGCCCGGGATGGACGTCTCGGTTCCTCCATCTGCCCTCAGCGCGGCCGTGCTCACGCTGGTTCAGTTTTCCCCGCGGCTCCTGGGTGGCGTCACGCTGCCGCGACTGGCTCGAGCTCCTCCGGTCGCGGGGCCACCGTTGTTCCTCCTGCACTGCTCGATTCTCACGTGATCCTCCAGGGCTAAGTCGCCTCGCTGGACGCGCTCGCGCACGCCCGATCGGGTGTCGCAAACGCGAGCGAGGCTGTGACCGCTGGTCGGACGATGGCGCGTCGCTGCGTCGTTTCCGTTGCCCATGTCGCTGCGGTGTTCGCCGCCCCGGTGACGAGAAGGAGGTTCCATGATCCATTTGCGTTTGCTTTCACTGGTTTGGATTGCTGCGCCGTTCGGGTGTGCGACGACGGCAGGTACGGCTTCATACGGGCGCTTGCACGCCGCGTACGAGCGCTCGCTGTCGTCGGAAGACTCTCGGTCCACGACGTCGAACTCGTCGATCGAACGGCTCTCACACGCGCCGACGCTCGATCGCGCCGCGTTCGTCCGCGCGGTGTTGCGCCAAAATCCCAGCATCGAATCGGCTCGGCAGGGCTGGCGAGCGGCCCTCGCGCGGGTTCGACAAGCGGGCGCGTTCGAGGACCCGATGGTCGACCTCGCCATCGCGCCGTTGTCGATCGGATCGTCGAACGCGCGCGCCGGGTACGAGGTCGGGATCAGCCAGAAGCTGCCGTGGTTCGGGAAACGCACCTTCGAAGCGTCGGCCGCCGCCGCCGAAGCGGAAGCGGTGAAGAACGATTTCGAGGCGACACGCCGCGACCTCGCGCTGACCGCCGTCGCGCTCTACGACCAGTACTTCGTCGCCGCCCGCTCGCTCGACATCAACGCGGCGCACCTCGACCTGATGCGCTCCATGCAGGGCGGAGCGACGGCACAGTTCGAAGCAGGGCGAGGCTCCGCCCAGGATCCTCTCCAAGCCGAAAGCGAGCTCGCTCATCTGGAGCGCGACGCGGCGGTGCTGGCGGCTCAACGCGACGTCGTCGCCGCGCAGATGAACGACCTCTTGCATCGAGATCCGGACGAACGTCTTCCGCCGCCGCCGCAGGAATTGTCGCTGTCGGTGGGCCGGGACGTTCGTGATCCACAGCGTCTCGAGACAGAAGCTACGGCGACTCGACCGGAAATTGTTGCAATCAGAGATCGTGCGCGCGCCGAGCAGTCACGCGCGGACAAGGCAGCGCGCGAGTATTACCCCGACGTCACGGTCTCCACTTCGTACAGCTCGATGTGGGACATGCCCGAACACCGCTGGATGGTGGGGCTTGGGTTCAATCTGCCGATCTGGACGGGTGCTCGAGGCGGCGCGGCGGACGAGGCCGCAGCCCTCCGCGCTCAGTTCGAAAGCGACGCGTGTCGGATGGAGGCGTCTGCGCGGACACAGGTTTACGTGTCCTTGAAGCAACTCGACGAATCCGAGCACGTCCTCCGCTTGTTCGAGGAGCGGCTTCTGCCCGTCGCGCGCGATCAAATCGAGGCCGCTCGCGCCGGGTTCACCGCATCGCGCAACCCGTTCATGGCGGTGATCGAGGCGGAGCGAAATCTCAGAACCACCGAGCTCGACTACCAGGTGGCGCGCGCCGACTGCGATAGACGGCACGCGGAGCTCGAACGGGCGCTCGGACGGATCCCAGGCGTCGATGGAAAGGATGGCTCGGATGGACGCTAGTTCGCGGGCTCCCCGCTGGCGGCGAGCGCTGCCGTCGGTCGGTTTCGTCGTCGTGCTCCTCGGGGCCGCCTTCGCGTTTCGACGGCCGCTCGCGCTATGGTTCTCGGGCAAGAGCATGACCGCCGAGACCGGCGCGCCCGTCATGGCGTCGAGCTCCGCAGTCACGAGCGCGAACCCGGGAGACGTCGATCACTACACGTGCTCGATGCATCCGTCCGTGAAGCAGCAAGGGCCGGGCAAGTGTCCGATCTGCAGCATGGACCTCATCCCGGTGACGAAGGAGCAGCAAGCCGAAGGCGTCGTTCTGATCGACGAAGCGCGCCGGCAGCTCATCGGCGTTCGTACGGGAAAGGTCATCGAAGGGCCGATGCGGCACGCCTTTCGAGCCGTCGGGCAAGTGGCCTACGACGAGTCGCAGCTCACCGACGTGAATCTCAAGGTCCAGGGATGGATCACGAAACTCTTCGTGAGCGAGACCGGGCAAAAGGTCGTCGCGGGACAGCCGCTCTTTTCGCTCTACAGTCCGGAGCTCTACAACGCGCAGCAAGACTTCGTCCTCGCGACGAAAGGCTCCGCAGCGTCGACCGGCGTGGCGGGCGACCCGAACCGAAGCGAGCTCTTTGCGCGTGCCGCTCGACAGCGACTGCACTTGCTCGGCCTTTCGGAGGGCCAGATCGCGAACGTCGAAAAGACCGGCGTTCCCATGGAAAACGTGACGGTCGCCTCTCCCGCGAGCGGGTTCGTCATCGAGAAGACCGTCGTCGAAGGCGCTGCGGTCGACCCCGGCATGCGGCTCTTCAGAATCGCTGCGCTGAACAAGGTGTGGGTCGAGGCCGACGTCTACGAGGGCGACCTCGCGCAAGTCCACATCGGTCAGAGCGCGACCGTCACGCTCGATTACCTCCCGGGGCGCTCGTACGACGCGAAGGTCGCATACATCTATCCGTACCTCGAGCCGAAGAATCGGACCGGCCGCGTCCGCATCGAGCTTGCGAACAAGGACCTTAATTTGCGGCCAGGCATGTACGCGAGCGTCGACCTCACCGCGGACGCTCAATCGCATCTTCAGGTGCCGGCTGCGGCCGTCGTGTACACGGGACCGCGTCGCCTCGTCTTTCTCGATCTCGGCCAAGGGCGCTTTCGGCCGCAAGAAATCCACGTCGGGCTCGAGGCGAACGGAATGGACGAGGTGCTCGACGGGCTCCACGCGGGAGACGTCGTCGCGACCTCGGGCGTGTTCTTGATCGCGGCGGAAGCGCGCATCAGCACGGCAGCGAAGTACTGGGACGACACGGGTGAAGCGCCGGACCCGAGCGCGCCGACACCCATGCCCACGCATCCGGAGGACACCCCCCCGCACGCGTCGACCGCACCGATGCATGCACACGCGCCTCCGACGACGGCTCCGGCGAGCTCGCACCCGGCGGTGATCTACAGCTGTCCGATGCATCCGGAGGTTCGGAGCGCGAGCCCTGGAAAATGCCCCAAATGCGGCATGGATCTCGAGCGAGTGCCGGGCGGAGCAGCGAAGTGAGCAAGCTGAGCGAGCCCGTCTCGCGTCCGCCGAACGGCGAGGTCGGTCTCATCGCACGCGTCATCGCCGCGTGCGCGCATCGCCCGTACCTGACGGTGTTGTTCGTGGCGGCGATGGCGGCATGGGGGTGGGTGTCTCTTCGGCGCGCGCCGCTCGACGCGATTCCGGATCTCTCCGACGTGCAGGTCATCGTCTTCACTGAGTGGATGGGGCAGAGCCCGGATCTCGTCGAGGATCAGGTCACGTATCCGATCTCCGCGGCCCTGATCTCCGCGCCGAAGGTGCAAGCCGTTCGCGGCCAATCGATGTTCGGCATGTCGTTCGTGAACGTCATCTTCGACGAGGGCACGGACATCTATTGGGCGCGAAGCCGCGTGCTCGAGTACATGAGCTCGGTCCGCGCCAAGCTTCCAGCCGGCGTGAATCCGACGCTCGGTCCCGATGCCACCGGAGTGGGTTGGGTGTTCGAATACGCGCTCGTCGATAAGACGGGCAAGCACGATCTAGAGGAGCTGCGGTCGCTCCAGGATTGGAACGTCCGCTACGCGCTCGAGAGTGTGCCCGGCGTTGCGGAAGTGGCGAGCGTCGGTGGGTACGTCAAGCAGTATCAGGTCAACGTCGACCCGAACAAGCTGCTCGGTCACGGGGTCACGATGGACGACGTCGTGCGCGCCGTTCGTGCGTCGAACGAGAGCGTCGGCGGGCGCGTCATCGAGATCGCGGGCCACGAACACGTCATCCGCGGGCGCGGTTACGTGAAGAAGCCCGAGGACATCGGAAACAGCCCGATCAAGGTCGACCGCGGCACGCCCATCCGAGTCAGGGACGTCGCTGACGTGAACATCGGCCCCGACATCCGAAGAGGGCTCACGGAGCTGAATGGCGAAGGCGAAGCCCCCGGCGGCGTCGTCATCATGCGCTACGGCGAGAACGCGCTGAACGTCATCGACGCAGTGAAAGAGCGACTGGAAGAGATCAAGAAAGGCTTGCCGGAAGGCGTACAGGTCGTCACGACATACGACCGCTCCACGCTGATCGAGGACTCTGTCCAGACGCTCCGGCACACGCTCATCGAAGAGATGGTCGTGGTCAGCCTGGTTATTTTTGTTTTTCTCCTGCACGCGCGGAGCGCACTGATCCCGATCCTGACGCTCCCGCTCGGCGTCTTGCTCGCGTTCATTCCGATGGCCGAGCAACACTTGACGGCGAACATCATGTCGCTCGGCGGCATCGCCGTCGCCATCGGAGCGATGGTGGATGCGTCGATCATCATCATCGAAAACATCCACAAAAAGCTCTCGGAATGGGACGCCGAAGGACAGAAGATACCGCGCGCCGAAGCGATCATCTCGGCCATGCAAGAGGTCGGGCCGTCGATCTTCTTCTCGCTCTTGATCATCACGATCTCGTTCCTGCCCGTCTTCACGCTGGAAGCGACCGAGGGCCGGCTCTTCAAGCCGCTCGCGTTCACGAAGACCTATTCAATCGGGTTTGCCGCGGTGCTTGCGGTGACGCTGACGCCGGCCCTCGCCGTCCTCTTCATCCGCGGAACGATCCACGCCGAGGAGAAGAACCCGTTGAACCGGGTCCTGATGGGCGCTTACGCGCCTGTCGTGCGCTTCGTCGTCGACCACCGCTGGAAGGTCGTCGCGTTCGCCGTGCTCACGATGCTGCTCACGGTGCCCGCCGTCTTTCGCCTCCAGAGCGAGTTCATGCCGCCGCTGAACGAGGGTGTGATCCTTTACATGCCGACCGCTCCACCCGGGATGTCGGAGAACGAAGCGTCGGTGGTGCTCCAATCGATGGACCGGGAATTGAAGAAATTCCCCGAGGTCCAGAGCGTGTTCGGCAAGGAGGGACGCGTCGAGAGCGCCACGGATCCAGCGCCGCTCGGCATGGCGGAAGTGACGGTGGTGCTCAAACCACGAGCCGAGTGGCGCGCGGGTGTCACGTGGGACGACCTCATCCGCCAGATGGACGAGAAGCTCCATTTTCCGGGCATGCCCAACGTCTGGTGGATGCCGATCCAGACGCGCACCGAAATGCTCGCCACGGGCGTCCGGAGCCCGCTCGGCATCGAGGTGTTCGGCGACGACCTCGCGAGCATCGAGAAAGCAGCGATCTCCGTCGAACACGCCATCTCGCAGATCCCCGGGACGCGGAGCGCGTTCGCCGAGCGCTCGACGGGCGGTTTCTACGTCGACTTCGACGTGAAGCGCGAAGAAGCGGCGCGCCACGGCCTTACGGTCTCGGACGTCGATGCGGTCGTCGCGCAGGCGATCGGCGGCGAGAACGTGTCCGAGACGGTCGAGGGCCGGGAGCGGTATCCTATTTCCGTCCGCTACGCGCGCGAATTCCGCGACGATCCGGACGTCCTCGGGCGCGTGCTCATCGCCACCCCCGACGGCGCGCAAGTTCCGCTATCGCAGGTCACGACGATCCAGAGCGTGCTCGGCCCGCCGATGATCCGCAGCGAGGGCGGAAAGCTCGTCGGTTTCGTGTTCGTCGATACGGGCCGTCCGATCGCGGACTACGTCGCCGAAGCGAAGGAAGTCGTGGCGCGAGACGCCGTGCTCCCGCCGGGGACGCGGCTCGCGTGGGTCGGGCAGTTCAAATACTTCGAGCGCGCGAAGGAACGGCTCGCGTGGGTCATCCCGCTCACGCTCGGCATCGTGGTCTTGCTCCTTTACCTGAACACGAAGTCGATCGCCGAGACTCTCATCGTGATGCTCGCCGTCCCGTTTTCGCTCGTCGGTGCGATCTGGCTCCTCTATTTTCTGCACTACAACATCAGCGTCGCGGTCTGGGTCGGCGTCATTGCGCTCGCCGGGCTCGACGCGGAAACGGGCGTCGTCATGTTGCTCTATCTGAAGCTCGCCCACGACCGTCGCACTCGACTTGGAACGCTGGTCACCCGAGACGATCTCCGCGAAACCATCGTCGAGGGCGCAGCAAGGCGTCTTCGACCGAAGCTCATGACCGTCGCGACGATGATCACCGGACTCGTGCCCGTCCTCTGGAGCACGGGCACCGGCGCCGACGTCATGAAGCGAATCGCCGCCCCGATGGTCGGCGGTCTCGTGACGTCATTCTTGCTCGAGCTCACCGTGTATCCCGCGATTTTCGCGATTTGGAAGGGGCGTCGACCGTATCCGCATGACGGTGGATGAGTGCGTGCCGTCTTCGGCGCGGAACACCTCGGCGCAGGCAGGAACGTCGCCTTCACATGCTTTGCATCGTCAATGCACTGTTGCGTCGCCCCAGTGTGGCGATTCTGCGTCTGGCCGGCACGTGACTCTCCAGCGTCCGTTCAACTATAACTTCCGCGTGCCCGGCTCTCCGGAGAAGTCCGACGACGACCCCCGCAACGCGTTCCTCGAAAACGACGAGCGGTTTCGGCTGCTCGTCGATAGCGTCAAGGACTACGCCATTTTCATGTTGGATCCACGGGGGGTCGTGGCCACGTGGAACATCGGCGCGCAGCGAATCAAAGGGTACCGTGCGGACGAGATCGTCGGGCAACACTTTTCGCGGTTCTATACAGCGGACCGGATTGCCGAAAAGTTTCCGGACTACGAGCTCCGCGAGGCGTCGCGAGTCGGCCGCTTCG
>DATBBD010000477.1:0-8673 GCA_036271175.1 Polyangiaceae bacterium
GCAAATTCGGGAGACAAGGCGTGCGAGGCTTGAACGGCTCGATACTGGTCGCTGCTGGCGTGGCAGTGTGCGGAGCGGGGGCGCACCCCGCGTCGTCGTTTCCACCGACCTCCGTCGAGCAACAGACGGCGAGCGCGCTCGTGTCGTTCACCGAGCGGCGGCTCGTCGTCACGGGTTGCACTTTGCACAGCAAACCGAAGAAGCGGTGCGAACCATCCACTCGACCCCTCGCAGCTCGAGCCGTCGTGGCGCTCACGCCGGTTCGCGACGATCGGGTCCTCACCAAGTCCGATCCGAGAAAGCCGATGCGGGTTTCGCTCGGAGGCACGCCGGGGCCGACGTCGGTCCGTCTCGTCGAGGGAGTGTGGAACCTCGACTGGCGAGATACGGGCGTCTCATCGAAGATCCGCGTCGATGACGGGGACGATTTTTCGATCGGTCTCGACTCCACCACCGGCTCCTGCACGCTCGACGACGACCACTGTCGACTCGTGACGGACTCGATCGTGCGCACGCTCGACGTTCCGAACGGGCACCGAGCGGCGCGGTAGCTCCCACGCGCTTCCCTTACGTGCGACGCTCGCGCACCGCGGAGCGTTCCTCGTCGCCAAGACGGACGCGGGGTGTGGTAGGCAGGTCGGGATGTCGGACGTCACGAAGTGTCAATCGTGCTTGGGTTCGGGCGAAATGCCCACGGACTTCGGGTTGGTCGACTGCCCAGATTGCGGCGGCGCCGGCTCGCTGCCGACCAAAGCCGTTCTCACCGAGTGGAGAACGCGCGACATCGAGCGCGCCATCGTCGCCGGAAAGACTCCGGACGCCCTGGACGTTCGCTGGCTCATCGCCGAACTCCGGCTCGCGAGGAGTGCGTTGACGGAAGTGATCACCCTCGCGGACGACGCCACGGACTCCGAATCCATGACCGTGAGGATCCGCTTCGCCGCGAATCGCGCCCTCGGCCTCTACGAAGTTTCGTCGGACGAAAACGCTCACTAGGTTTTGTGGGGGACACCGTCAGCGCGGACGCGGGGAGACGGTGGGACGAGGAGCCGCGGCGAGGTCGCTGCGCGGGTCGTCGCGCCATCGACGCTCCGTTTAGCCTCGGCAGCGACGCCGCGGCTCGCGCGCCGACGGTGACGTTCGTCTGCTCGGTGCGTCACGCGCGCACTACTCGACCGCGCCGAGGCAGCGCTCGATCCCAACATGAAGAAGGGCAAGCCTTGACGGAACCGAGCAGAGTCCCCACGGCGACGCCATCGCCGCCGAGGGTGCCCAAAATTCAAGGATGTTCCCGCGAAGCTCGACCTGGTCGTCGCTCTGTCGGCACAATGCGGCGCCGCTCATGTCCATCGTCTGGTTCTTCGGCGCGTTGCTCGGCCTGCTGCTCGTCGCGGTTCTCATCAATCGGCTGACCGGCACCCGCGCGGTGTATCTCGAGACCCTCGCGCTCGAGCGCGGCGAGCAGCGGGTCTGGCAGGATATGCGAGCGGATTTCGCGCCGCGACCCCGCTTCGGACGCGCGGTCTCTCCGTCGTTTCCACGCTACCGGCGCCACGCCATTCTGTGGACGGATCGTCGAATCATCGTCGCGCCGAAGGTGCTGTTCTCGTCGAGGCACATGGTTTCTCACCAGATCCTCTTCACGAACGGAGCGTCGCCGCCGGGAGCCGCCGCGAACGAGGCGGCGGGCGAGTTCTTCGGGGGTTTCTACGGCCGCGGGTTCATGACGCTTCTCGCGCTGTCCCGCTCGTTCGACCACGTCAACGGCAAGGACTGCGTGCGCATCCAGCCAACGGAAGACTCGGCGAACGCATTGAACGTCAAGGACGCGCTCATTTTTTCCGACGACCTCGACGAGCTCCGGCGGAGCCTCGAGGAGCGGCGTTGATCGTCGTCAGCGACGCTTTTCGCTGCACGCGCGCGGCTTGGGGTCTCGCCCCCGGCGGACTGTGCTGTTACGTTGGTGGGTTGGAGGTCTCTCGAATGACGGTGCGCCGGATTGCTCTCGTTTGCTTTTGCGTCAGTGCTTGCTCGAGCAGCGGAGGGGCGAACGCTTCGGACGCGGGCTCGGGAAACGGCGGCGGTGCGACGGGAGGGCAGGGCACCGGCGCTGCTCCGGCAAGCACCGGCGGGACAACGAGCACCGGTGGCGCCACCAACACCGGCGGGACGACGAGCACCGGTGGCGCCACCAACACCGGCGGCGCATCGGGGTCCGGAGGCGCGACCGAGCCGTTCGAGGCGGGCCCGCCGCCACCGAATCCGTGCCTCGAAGAAGGCGGCTCGTGCCCACCCGGGACATGGATCGACGTCACGCCCGCGAGCGTCGATCTGAAAAACCAACTCGACTGCGGCAACTACGGCACCGAGACGATGGCGGCGGACGCGAAGACGCCCGGCGTTTTCTACACGCTCTTCATGTGCCAAGGGATCTTCGAGTCGACCGATTACGGCCAGAACTGGAAGGGTCCGATCAACACGGGCTCCCACGGCTCGGACGCCGGCGATTGCGCGGGCGGCATCACCATCGCGCCGAAAAATTCGACGTCACCGCCGATCATTTACGAAGCGTGCATCCGCGGAAACGGCAACGGTTTCTGGAAGTCGACGAACGGCGGCGTCGATTGGACGAACTACAACGTGGCGCCGGGGGGCGCGCGTCAGGACTTCTACCCGCCGGTCGTCGACCCCTACGACGAGAAACACCTGCTGATGCCGGGGCACGAAATGAACGTGCTGGTCGAGAGCGCCGACGGCGGCGAGACCTGGACGGCGGTGAACACCGACGCCGGGATGCAACAAGACGGCGGCACGGCCGAGGTCTTCTTCGTCGATACCGGTGACGCGACAACGACACGCACGACGTTCTTGTGGCTCGCACAACAGTCGACGAAGTACGGCACGTGGCGCACGACGAACGACGGCGCGAACTGGACGAAAGTCGACAAGAACGAGCACCCGCACGGAACGTCCCAAATCTTTCAGCCGGATTCGAAGGGGGTCGTCTACATGGCGGGCGCGTATTCGGATTTCGGCTGGGGCGTCCTTCGAAGCTCCGACTATGGCGTCACGTGGGCGCACGTCGGTTCGATGGGAAGCCAGGCGGTGGTCTTCGGGACGGAGAACGACGTCTACGCCATGTCGAGCGGCGCCGTTTCGCTCGGTACGACGCTCGACCCGACCTTCGAAACGAGCGCGGCACCCGGCACCGGCACTTGGACGATGCCCGGCACGCCAGCGGGCATGACGGTGGGCGCGGCACAAGCCGCAGTGACGAACGACGGCACGCACGACATCATCGTCACGGCGAACTGGGGCGCCGGGATCTGGCGCTACATCGAACCGTGAGTGCCGGCGTTACTCTCCGGTGACGACCGAGACGACGTCTATCTTCCCTCTTCGTCTCGTGGTCGCTTTCAGGCTGCGCCGTGGGGCGGGTAGTTGCTCGACCGCCCCGACGGGGTCGGCGGCAGATTCTGTACGGAGCCGGCGAAGTGCTGCACGACGAAGTGGACGACGTCCCGCACGCTCACGATCGCGAGCGGTTTCCCCGAATCATCGACGAGCGGCACGTGCCGACAATCGCCGGTGCTCATCCGGTTGAGGGCGAACACGATCGGATCTTCCAGCGTGAGCACCTCCGGGTCGCGTGTCATGTAGTCCTCGACTTTCGTCTGATCGAGTGCGAGCCCTGCCGGCAACACGCGTCGCACGACGTCGCGATCGGTGAAGATGCCGACGAGCTGGTGCTCCGCCATGACCAGGACGCAGCCCGCTTGATGAACGTTCAAGAGGGACACCACGTCGGCCACGGAAGTGCCGACGGGAACGAGCACCGCGTCGCGCGGCTCGAGAACTCGAATGGGGTAGTCCAGCGCTTCACCGCTCAGCGATGGGGACTCCCGCCCTTGATCGTCGTACGCTTCGTCGAACTCGCTCGTCGCGCTCGGCATGATTGCTTCTCCTGGTGCGAACGGCGCGCGCATGTCCGATGCAACGACGCCGATTTTCGAGCATCGTGCCGGTGATCCTATTTCGCGCGCGTTTCCGCGCGAGTGCGTCGCTCCGTCGTTACGGGATGATCCGTGACGGCTGAGCGAACGCGAGGAGCGCGTCGCGATCGGGCTCGAGAACGAAGCCGGCTTTGATGGTTTGGTCCGCGTCGTCGTCGTATTGCGTTTCGTAGGCGGCGCGGTTCGGATAGAGCGCTGCAAGGCGGGCGGGGGGCAGCGGCGTGGTCGAGCCCAGGAGAAGACAGATGACCGAGGTGCTCGGGCCCGGCGCGCCAGAGAGCACGTCGACCGGGACGTCGACCGGCGGTGTGCGAACGCCACCGATTGCGATGCCGTCGTTGTTGCGTTGAAGCGTCGGGGTGGCGCCATCTTCCGAGAGATCGAGACGCGGCGCGACGAGCGGCAAGGTCCCCGTGCGCACCCACGTGTCGAGGCCCCTGAAGGCGGACTTGACGACGAGGTGCATTGGCCCGTTGTTGACCGGCACGCCGCAGTCGATGCCGCTGGCGGCAGGTCCGAGCAAGTGCGCGTCCGCGTGTGCTGTGCCGGCGACCTCCCAGAGTCGGAATCGATCACTGTCGGGCTGCCGCACGACGCCCGAGCTCAGGAGCCCGACGACGTCGCCCTCGGTCTGGATGTCCATGACCGGCACATCGAGATCGTCTCGGAAAAGAGGGTGGGTGACGCTGCCGATCGACCCCGCGAGATCGGCAGATGCGCCCGCCGAAACGAGGGGAAGGCTCGTCGCGCCGCGGCTGTGGATCAAAAAGCCGTCGAACGCGCGCGTGAGCGGCTGTACGCCGTCGTAGTAGGTCGTGAGTGCGAATGCCGACTGCGACTCTCCAACTGCGAGCACCACCTTGGGCTTCGCGTCACCGAGGATCGCTCCGCCTTTCAGCACCGCGCGCGCGACCTGGGTGAAGATGTCGAACGAGTAGCCGTCGCCGGGATGCACGAGCGACCCATAGCGCGCCGGGTCGATCCCTTTGAGACCCTTGCCGGGCAATCCACCCGCATCGGGCACACTCACGAGGACTGGGCCGCCTTCCACGCCGATGAGCTGCGCGGACACGCCGATCCACGTGTGGCCTTGTCGCGTGATCTCCTCGACGAGGCTCGCGTACTCGGGATCGGCGTCGGCGCCTCCGCTGACGTTCAACCACTCGACGAGCACCGTTCCGCTCGCTTTCGCCGCGCTCGCAGGGCGCAGCACCAAGACGCGCGTGCGGTACGCCGCGCCGGTGGTCGTGTCGAAGCTCCATCGACCGTCATCGGTAAGCGGGCCGTTGTTCTGGTACGCCGTCGCCGTGCCGGCGGCGACGTACTCGTTCGCGACGTAGCCGTCCGGTACGACCAGCCCGGTTGCCGCAGCGATGAACGGACCGTTCCCGCCGGTGATCGTCTCGGAGACGTCCGCGGCGGGTCCCGCGGGTCGTGCGCGCAGAGCGGGTCCGCCTGCATCGGTGGGGCCGGATTTGGACGTGCCGGTGTTGGAGCAGGCACTGACGAGCGCGGCGAATAGCGCCGCGCCCACGACCGGGGATCTTCGCTTCATGTTCGAGGCGAGACGCTAGCGTTTGCGCAGGCAGGATCAATGACGGAACGACGGGTTCAGAACCGCAGCCAGCCTCCATCGTCGGTGAGCGGTGAGCTCTTGAGCGACGTGAGCAAATCATGCATGACGGCGGGCTCGTCACTCGGCCGTGCGGGTGCTCCGCGTAGGCCCGCGCGGATGGGGTAGACCGCGGCGTCGAGCGAATCGTCGTCGCGCGTCGTGATCGAGAGCAGCAAACCGTCGGTCTCCGTCGTGCACTCGCAATCGAAGACCAGGTTCCCGAGGCCCCACGCGACGATGCTTTTACCGCGACGCTCGACGCGGGCCACGTCGTGAGTGCCGTGCGCAACGACCACGCGCGCGCCGGCGGCGAGCGCCGTTTCGACGGCGCGCTCCAACGTCTCGGACGGCAAGTACGACGGCGGCGTCGTGACGTGAAGCGAGACGACGCGAATTCCCGCGCTGCGCTCGACCGTCGCGCGCAGGTCGGGTGGAAGGCCGTTGGTCAGATCGAACGCCGCAACCGAGACGACGCCGCCCGGCGTGGAAACGACGGCCACGACGCCGTCATGGGCGGTGAGGATGCCCTGCGCGCCCAAGGCCTGGATGGTCCGGCGCCGTCCGTATTCGCCCGCGTCGAGGCCGTGGTTGTTCGCGACCGTCGCGACGCGAACGCCGGCCTTTTCGAGCAGCAGCGGCGCGCTCGGCGATTGTCGGAGCAGCACGACGCCCCCGTCGATCGTGGCTGCTTGGCCCTCCGCGATGGGTCCCTCGAGATTCACGACGCCGACGGCGCCCTTTCTCACCGGGATGGAGTCGAGCAATGCTGGCAGCCGAGCCCCGACATGCACGTCCCCACCGAACCAGAGCTCGGTCCTCACGCTCGGGGCGCGACGACAGGCGGCGGCCACCACGCCGAAAGCGACGAAGAAAACCATGCTCCGCATCGACGGCGCAAACGTTATCCGGTGGGCTCGAACGGATCCAACCGCTGGACGGTTTCGCTCTGTCTCTTGCTCGGGAACGTCGGGTGCGACCGGCATCCGTCGAACGTCCCGAGTGCTCCTCCGCTCAGCGGCTCGCCCACGAGTTCCGTTCCGCGAATCGGGAAGGGAGCCGTGCCGCCACCGAGCGCTGCGTCTCCGTCGACGGTGCTGCTCCCGTCAACCGCTTCCGCCGCGTCGAGCACGCCGGAATCGACACCCGCCGGCGATGTGACGCCGGCGGCGTTGAGGTGCCTCTCACGCTACTATGGGGGCCGAGTCGTTCGTCGCGGCGACTCGTTCGTTCTCGAGCTCGGGTCGGGCAAGGTCGTCCCATACGACGACGGGCGCGAAAAGTCGTTCGACGAACGGCTCGAGTCGCCCGACCTCGAGGACATGTTCACGCCGCGTTACCACCGCGGCGCGCTCGCTCCGGTAACGGACCTGAACTTCGATCCCGGTCGTGCGCGACCGGCGTTGCTCTTCGAAGCGACGTACGGCGCGACCGCAGAGGCGGTGGAGCACGAACTCGTCGTCGTGAAGCTCGTCTCGAGCCGTATTTCCGTGCATCGACGCGCTGCAGAGTCGCTCCGTCGCGTGTCGTCGCGCCTCTCGGCATTCGTCGGCCAGCACCCCGAATGGGCCGCGCTATTTTCGCCGCTCGGCGGCGGATTCAACTTTCGCAACGTCGCCGGCACCGAGCAGCGGAGCGCCCACGCCTACGGCGTCGCGATCGATCTGAATCCGAAATTCGGGGCTTACTGGCGTTGGCAAAAAACTTGGGAAAATCGGATCCCGAGCGAAGTCGTGGAAGCGTTCGAATCGGAAGGGTTCATCTGGGGTGGGCGCTGGTTCCACTTCGACACCATGCACTTCGAGTATCGTCCCGAGCTCCTCGACGAATCGTGTTACGAAGATGGGGTAAAGGCGGAGGAACGGGAGGGGGCGCCATGAAGCAAATCAGAACACGCCGGTGGTCACTCGCGTACGCCGTCTGCGCTGCCTTGCTCGTTCTTTCGTGCAAGCGAGACGCGCCCGTGCCCGCGGCCGGCGGAAGAGCCGCTGGCGCGCCACCGTCGGCGAGCGCGGCACCTCGGAGCGCGAACGCAACCAGCGCCGGCTCGGTGACCGCGGCGGGCGCGAGCGCAATACCGGCACGCCCGCTTTATTACGAGCGACCCATCACCGACGCAGATCTTTCGGATCGCACGCTCCGCGAGCTCGCGATCTTGCGAAATTACATTTTCGCGCGCGCCGGGCAGGAGTTCAGGAAGGATTGGCTCAGGGATTTCTTCAGTCAGTACGACTGGTACCACCCGCAAAAGAAACCCGCGGAAGTGGACCAGTTCGGCCGCGACAACGCGGAGAAGATCGCGAACTACGACGCGGCGATCGGCTCGGCCGAGCTCCGTCGTCGCGCCGATGCCGTGCTCGCGCGCCAACGAGGACACGACGCCGGTGCGAACGACACGAACGACACGATCGAGCTCCGGCTCCTCTCCGAGCGCCTGGGCGAATGGCTCGCGCCGAAGGGCTCGAAGGTGCGCCCGTCGCCGCTCGAGAACCCCGAGATGCTCGACCAGGTTCTCTCGCTCGACGACCTCGGAAATCTGTCGCGTCGCGATCTTCGCATCTTGAGGAACACCGTCTACGCCAGGAAGGGACGCGACTTCGTCTCGGAGGGCTTGCGCGAGTACTTCGGGGCGAAGTCTTGGTACAAGTTGGATCCCGACTACGCCGATCAGCGTCTCTCCGCGGTGGATTGGAAGAACATCAAGCTCGTCGCCAGCGTGGAGGATTCACTCGGCGGTCCGATCTCCGATGGAGAACACTTCGGACGCACGTACGGCTGGTTCGGCGGTGCTTGACGACATGGCCGGCGCGCCCGTGCGGCGCGAGAGAGCTATCGAGCGCGACTCCGCCGTCGAAAACCGCTGTAATTGTCGTCACTGCGGTTAAATTCAATCGCCTTGCACAGTGCAGCCGGCACCGTGCAGTTGTAGATAACAAAGTGGCGGCGGGGGCATTCTCGCGCCTGCCAAGTTAGAGGGCATGAGATGCGGACGAGCGACTACTGGCACGCTGGCATTCTTCATTGCCTCAATAACCGTGGCTTGTTCAG
>DATBBD010000478.1:0-9210 GCA_036271175.1 Polyangiaceae bacterium
GAGCGGCGGCAAGGACGGCACGCTCCGCCTCTGGAACCTCTACACCGGCGCGCAGAACGACATCTACCAGACCAAGCTCGAACCCATCCTCAAGCTGGTGTTCTTGCCCGACGGCAAGCGGTTCATCGCGGCCCACGCGGGAAGCGCCGCGTCGCTGTTCACGTTGCGCGAGCCGAGCTGGCTGCCGCCTCTCGTCACGGCACCAATGCCGCGACCGCCCCTCGAATTCACCGCGACGGATCCGGAAGAACGGAAACTCACCCTCACGGCTCAACGCGAGATCGACGATCACCCAGCCGGCCCTTTCCACCTCGCGAGAGAACTCGTGACGCACGCGATCGCGATCAACCCGAAGTACGCCCCGGCTCACGCCGAGCTCGCGCGCGTCGAATATCGCTCCGGGTATCTGCACCACGACGAGTACGAGCCGACGAGCCTGAAGCGGGCGCTCGCCGAAGCCGACCAGGCCGTGGCCCTCGATCCGAACCTCGCCGAAGCCTATGTCGCGCGAGGCTACGCGCAGCTCTTTGCGAAGCGAATGGACGACGCCCGGGAGAGTGCGACCAAAGCCGCCGAGCTCGCCCCGAAGCACGATCGCGTGGTGCTTCTCTCCCTGTCGCTCGCCGAAGCGGCGAAGAACTACGACCTCGAGTTCGACATCGCGCGAGGTCTCATCGAAACGTCCAAGGACCCGCACACGCTTTCTCAGGCCTACGCTGCGCTCATCAAGGCCTATGACGAACGCGAAGAGTGGGATGCCGTCGAAAGCACCTATTCGTCCTTGTTCAACATCGACCCCGGCGACGCCTGGGCGAAGGGCAACTACGCGCAGTACCTCTCTTGGCGCGGAAAACACGACGAGGCGATCAAATGGGCCAATAAAGCGCTCGCCACGTTCGACTACCCGGCGGGCCACGCCATCCTTGCCGACGCCTACGCGAGCAAGGCCCTGTCCCTTCTCGACACCAACGGGTTCATGGACGACGCGGAGCGCCTGATCGATCTCGCGCAGAAAGCGTCCTCCACCAGCGCCGTTGCCTGGTACGCACTCGGGCGACTGCATCGCGCAAAGGACAATCCGCTCCGCGCTCGCTTGGCCTTCGAAACCGCGCTTCACCTGAAGCCGGACTACCCGGCAGCCAAGGCGGCACTCGCGGCGCTGTGAGCCTCGTCAGGTGGGAGTGAACTGGTCGAGGTCGTACGTCCCGAGCTGCCGTTCGAGCACGCTCACCTGTTGGACGATCCCCTCGAAGCCTTCCTTGCCGAACAGTTCGTGCTCCTTGTCTTCGAATTGCTCGCCGAGTGCGTCGAATTCCTTGGGTGGGACGATTCGGCGGAACGCGGGAAAGAGCACCGTATCTTCCCGCGCTTCGTGCGGACGATACATGCGCGTGAACTGACGAAGGTTCTGAGTGAGCTCGGCGCGATCACTCGGGCGCTGAATCGCCGCGGCAGTCGCGAGCCGCTGGATCGTGCCCGTCAGCCGGCGCCCTGCGAGATGCTGGCGACGCAGGGTCGCGACCAGATCGACGAGCTGGTTTGCTTTCTCGAAGCGCGGGAACAAGAACGTTTCTTCGAGCTTCTCGTGGTACTGCTCGATGAAGCGACGGATGATGTCGGCGCTTCGCGCGACGACATCGATCGGAAGCGTTTCGCCAGCGTCGAGGCGTCGCGCGCTCTCGTCGTAGATCAAGAGGATGCGGTTCAGCACGCCGTGCTCACGCATCAGGTCTTCCGGAGGCGAGACCTTCTCTTCTGGCTTTTCGTCATCGTCTTTTCCGGAGCCGGGCGCCTCAGGTCTTGCGATCGCGCCCTTCCCGCATCCCACCACGACGAGACCGGCGCTCAATGCGCCGAGCAGAAAACTCCGACGTACGCCGTCATGCACGGGCATGTCCGATACCTACCAGACTCAGCCGGAGAGCGCTCATGGCTCTCCTTTTCTTAAGGATTCATTAAGAGCATTCGGCGTGCCCGCTTGCAGAGTTCTAACGAGCTCTCCCGAGGTGGTCGCGGAACCGGCCGACGAAATCGACTTGGGCGCGATCGAAGCCGCCGGCGATCTCCAAGTAGTTGCGCGAGCCGCCGAGGCAGCCGGACAAGAACGCGCTTCCCTGGCGGCCCCATTCTTCGCGGATCCAGCGCTCGAACACGAGGGATTCGCGCGAAAGGGCGCTTCGCTTCGTCGTCGCGTCGGTGGCGGCCACGAGGTCGCGACAGAGTTCACCGATGCCGGTTCCGGTTCGCGCGCTGGTTCGGTAGATGGGGACTTCCGCGCCGTCGAAGGGGCGCGCCAGCCAGAGGCTCGAACGGAGTTGGTGAAAGCTGCGTTCGGATGAGGGCTCGTCGCTCTTGTTGAGAATGAACGCGTCGGGGATCTCCATGATGCCCGCTTTGAGGAATTGAACTTCGTCCCCGCCAAGGGGTTGGAGCACGAGAAACGTGCGATCCGCGACGCTGCGAACGTCGGCCTCGCTTTGGCCGATGCCGACGGTCTCGACGAACACGCAATCGAAGAGCCGCGTCATCAACCGGCAAACTTGGAAGCTCGACGGGCTCAAGCCGCCGAGTTGCGTGTCGGACGCTTGGCTCCGGAAAAAAAGCCGCGGCTCGTCCTTCTCGAGCCGCATGCGTGTTCGGTCGCCGAGGAGCGCTCCGCCGGAAATGGTGCTCGAAGGATCGACGGCGAGAATGCCGACCGTGAGCTGTTCGCGGAACGCGAGGAGCGTGGGGACGATGCACGAGAGGAGCGACGATTTGCCGCTGCCCGGCGTTCCGGTGATCCCGAACACGACGGCGGCCCGACGTTGGGGGTGCGCGTCCGCGGCTTGAAGCGCGAGCGTTCGTCTCGCGACGGCTTGCGGTCGCCGATCTTCGAACAAGGAGACGAGCTGAGAGATCGCGAACCGGTCGCGCGCGAGCGCCCGATCGACGAGCTCGGCTTCGGTGATGCTCGGCTCTTTCACGACGCGGCCGTTTCTTCGATGATGTCCACGATCGACTCCATGATTTCGACGAGACCAAAGTCGGACGGCGTGAAAATCTTCTTCACGCCCTTTGCGTAAAGTTCGTCGAAGTCGGTCGGGGGAATGATGCCGCCGAAGACGACTTTGACGCGGCCGTCGGCGCCATGCGCACGCAAGCCGCTCATGATTTGATCTGCGAGCTCGAGGTGAGAGCCGCTCAACACGGACGCGCCGATGACATCGGCGTTCTCTTCCACGGCCGAGAGCACGATTTCGTCGGGGCTCAATCGAATCCCCGAATAGATGACGTCGAAACCGACGTGACGCGCAGATACGGCGATCACCTCGGCGCCGTTCGAGTGGCCGTCGAGGCCGGGCTTGCCGACCACGAGACGCGGACGATGCCCCAATCGGTCGACGAGCGCGTCGATGCGCCGCCTGAGCACTTCGACGCGGTCGTTTTCGAGACCGAGCTTCTGTCCGTCCACTCCGGTTGCCGGACGGTATTCGCCGAACACTTGCCGCAGCGCTCGCGCCCACTCGCCGGTCGTCACCCGCGCGTGCGCGCATTCGATCGACGGTTCCATCATGCTGCTGCCGGTGCGTGCTGCGTCTTGCAGTGCGTCGAGAGCTCGCTTCACGCGGTCCGGGTCGCGACTCTTCCGGGTCCGCTCGAGGCTGCCGAGCGCGCCGCGCGTAGCGGAAGCGTCGACTTTGAAGATGCCACCGTCTGCGCCGGACAGGAGCGGGGAGGGGATACCCTCCGTCCACTTGTTCATGCCCACGACGATTTGCTCCGCGGTGTTGATGCCGCGCATGCGTGCGGACATGGAACGAACCAGCGCCGACTTCATGTAGCCCGAGTCGATCGCCGCCTTCACGCCGCCCATGCCGAGGATGGTGTCGATCTCGGCTTTGGCCTGGCGTTTGAGCGCGTCCACCTTGGAGCGAATGGCGGGATTGCCGTCGAAGAGATCCGGGTATTCGAGCAAATCGGTTTCGTAGGCGAGGATCTGTTGCAGGCGCAGCGACCATTGTTGGTCCCACGGACGCGGCAGAGACAGCGCTTCGTTCCACGCCGGGAGTTGCAACGCGCGGCAGCGGGCGTTTCGACTGAGCGTAACGCCGAGCGCTTCGATCAAAATGCGCCAGGCGTTGTTCTCCGGTTGCGCTTCGGTGAGGCCGAGAGAATTGACCTGCACGCCGTAACGAAAGAGCCGGTACTTCTTGTTCTTCACCTGATAACGGTCGCGGGTTATCTCTTCCCACATCTCGGAAAACGCCCGCATTTTGCACATCTCCTCGACGAACCGAATGCCGGCGTTGACGAAGAAACTGATGCGCCCCACGGCGCGTTCGAAATTTTCCGCGCTGAACCGGCCGCGCTCTTTGAGAAGATCCAAGAGCCCGATCGCGTTCACGAGCGCGAACGCGAGCTCTTGGGTCGGCGTCGCGGCTGCTTCCTGCAGATGATAGGAGCAAATATTGGACGCGTTCCAGCTTGGCATTTCGTCCAGGCAGAACTCGTACATCTCGGCGATGATGCGGAGGCTCGCGTCAGGTGGAAAAATGTAGGTGCCGCGCGCGAGATACTCTTTAATGAGATCGTTTTGCGTCGTGCCGGCGAGGAGCTTCGTGTCGACGCCTCGTTCGCGCGCCAGGGCGACGTAGAGGGCGAGCATCCACATCGCCGTGCCGTTGATCGTCATCGAGGTGTTCATCTTCTCGATGGGGATCTCCTCGAAGAGCACCGTGAAGTCGTCGAGCGAGTTGATCGGCACGCCGACCTTGCCGACTTCTGGTCGCGCGATGGAATCGTCCGAGTCGTAACCGCACTGGGTCGGCAGATCGAACGCGATGGAAAGGCCCGTTTGGCCTTTGGATAGGTTCGCTCGGTAGAGCTCGTTCGAAGCCTTGGCGCTCGAGTGGCCCGCGTAGGTGCGAAAGATCCATGTGGGATCGCGCACGACGCGGCCTTCCGCGTCGACGATTTGATGTGGCGCTCGTGTTTCAGCGGTCATGGGAGCTCCGTTCTGCGGCGACGTCACGGTCGCGGAGGCGGTGCGGAACCGTCGCGCTGCCGATGGCGACACGTCGCGACGACGAAACTCCGAGCGTTCACCGGTCGACCCGGCGTGCACGTTCGGCGTTTCCTTGGCTGGCTTCCTTCCCGCGAAGGTCACCAGATGTTCACGCTCCGTTGAGGCGCGCGTCCTGCGACAGGTTTTCGGGCTCGGGGCGACCTACTCTCCACCGCTTCCCAGTCTCGACGACCAGTGCTTGGTGATGGATTTCGCTCCCCATACCGCTGCGGGGCAGCTCCAGAATTTCACTGGATTCCCTCGAGATCGACCAACCCGGTCGACGTCGTAGGCGCAACGAAACTCGCACGACGCGGCGACGACTGTCAAGACGGCAACCCCGACGGGTGCAGAGTAAGCGTCGTCCGACGAGCAGACCGAACGCATCACTCAGGAAAATAGCGACAACAAGCTGGCCGTGATGATCATCCGGACGCTGCACCGCGCGGGCAAGCTGCAGAGCGTGCTCACGGTCGGCGGCCTGCGCCCGCTGGGGCTCTCGATCGGCATCGGGCTATCGCCGTCCGTCTCAATCAAGTTCGGGTGACCCGCGGCCGGAGTCACTCCTTCGATGCGAGGTCTCTCAGCAACTGAGCGAGACCGCTCTTCCCGAGCCTCCGCGTTGCAAAACCGATCATGGCCTCGTAGAGCGCTTCGGTCGCCTCGGGGATCTCCGCGTCGTTGACGTCGAGAAATACGAGAGCGGCACCGACCGCCGCTCGCTTGTTGCCGTCGATGAAGGGTTGGTTTTCGGCGATATGGAAGGCGTACGCCGCGGCCATCGCGAAGAGGTCTTCGTGCAGGAACTCGCCGTCGAAGGTCGCGGACGGCGTCGCGACGGCCGACTCGAGCATCCCGCGATCGCGGATCCCGGACTGACCGCCGTGCTCGTCGAGCGTGACCCCGTGCAGAGCCATGACGTCGTCGACGTCGAGAAATTCGGGGTTCTTCACTTTGCCAGCTTCGCCAACAGTTCTCGGTGCCTGGCCACGACCTTCTTCGTCGAGGTTGCAACGCGACGCTGGTGTTCGCTCCGTTCCGTCTTCGAGCGGACCGGTTCCACGATGATGCGCTCACCGTCGGTCACGACCTCGAGCTCGGTGTCCTTCGTGATGTTGAGGAGATCGAGGATCGGTTTTTCGATTACCAGGCCCAGGCTGTTGCCGATGGCGGAGAGACGCTTTCGCATGACGTTATTACGAACGTATAACGAGGCCGCGGTCTCGCGCAAGGCAGAGAGCCACGACGTCACGCGCCCATGAGCGCCAGCGATTCGCGAACGACGCGGTCTGCTTCGGCGACCGGGCCTTGATGCAACACGACCTGGTCGGGACGAACCACGGCCAACCACCCAACGGGAACGACGGCGGGAACCAGGACGTCGTCCAGATCTTCGAATGCGTCGTCGAGCCCGTGCAGCGGCTCTCCTCGACGGCAGATTCGGGCGACGGTTCCGCCGGCTGCGGTCCACGCGCGCAGAGCGCCGGCGCTCAATCCGTGTGACGGGGGCACGCCGAAACCGAGGAGTGTGAGACCGGCGCCCAGGACGGCGTCGCTCAGCCGAGCCGCGCCGTTCGTGCCGCGCACGAGGGCTTGCGGGAGCTGACCGCCGCGAACGAGTGGACCTCCGCCTGGGACGAAAAGGCCGCGCCGGAAGCGGTTTTTTGGCTTGATACCGAGGTCGTCGAGAAAGTGCCGGAGCGGTGGCAACAAGCGCAGCGTGCGCACGAAGCCGTGGTTCAGAACCGCGGCTAACGCGTTCTTCGGCATGACGAGGTGGCCCATCAGTTTAGCAAGCCCGATCATCGCTTTTGCATGCGGCCTGCGCTCTTCGTCGTAGCTGGATAGTATCGCCGGAGCGGCGCGGCCTCGAGTCACGGCGGCCAGCTTCCAAGATAGATTCGCCGCGTCGCGGAGCCCCGCGACGAGCCCTTGGCCGACGAACGGCGGCGTGACGTGGGCTGCATCGCCCGCGAGGAAGACGCGTCCCTTGGAAAACGCGTCGCAGCACCGAGCGTGGAATCGGTACACCGCTTTGCGCTCGATCTGCATCTGTTCGGGAGCGCCCCAGGGCTTGAGGAGCTCGCGGATCGCGTCGAGTCGTTCCATGTCTTCCGGCTTCTCACCGGGTCGAAGCATGAACTCCCACCGCTCGCGGCCTCCCGGCGCCACCATGTGCGGGACGGCGCGGTGGGGATCGCAGAGGAACTCGACATGGTCGATCGGATGCGGCACCTGGCGCGCGTCCACGATGAGCCAGTCTTCGGGATAGGTCTGTCCGTCGAATTCCTGCCCGATGGCGCGGCGAACGAACGACGACGCGCCGTCGGCGCCGACCAGATATTTCGCGCGGACGTTGACGGCGCCGCCGTCGGCGAGCAGCAAGCAGGCGTCCACATTGCTCCCTTCGTCGACGAAGCTCCGGAGCTCGACGCCGAGCAACGTCTGGACGGTTGCGTGCTCGGCGACCTTCGCGCGGAGCGCGCGTTCGAGGTCGGGTTGGAAGAACGTGACCAGCTTCGGGTGCCCGTCGATCGTGCCCTGCGTGTTGACGCGGCTGAACTCGCCGACATACGGGCAGCGCATGCGCACGAACGGAATCACGACTCGCTCGAACGAGCTTTCGTCGAGACCGGCCATCTGGAGCACGCGCAGCGCTTCGTTGTCGAGGGCGATCGCGCGGGGCGCCGCGTAGACATCCGGGGACTTGTCGATCACCAGCGCGCGCACCCCGTATTGCCCGAGCAGGCACGCGAGCGTCGCGCCGACCGGCCCATAGCCGACGACCAGGACGTCCACGTCTCGGGAAGAGTGCGAATTCATCACCATCGTCGAGTCGTCGCTACGTCGCGACGCGGGTCGCGGCGAGGGAATTCGCCGTCCGGAGATCCCGAAGCTGGGGGCCGGACGCCCGCCCTAAAGGTCGGGATCTGGCGAGAAAGTCAGAGGCGCGAAAAAAGTCGTCGCCCGTGTCGATCCGGCCAGGGTTGCTTCGTCGTCGTTCCAGAAGCAAGGCACCTGCGCCAAGCTCGAACCGAGGAGTGACGCAATGCGATTCATGGTCATGCACAAGGTAACTGAAGAGATGGAAAAGAACTTTCCGCCGGATCCTTCGACGATCGAGGCCGTCGGCAAGCTCATCCAGGAAGGCGTGAAGGACAAGATTTTCGTCGGTGGCGAAGGGCTCAAGCCGACGTCCACGCGGGCGCACATCACGTACAAAAACGGCAAACGCACCATCACGGAAGGCCCGTTCACCGATGCCAAGGAGCTCGTCGCGGGCTTCGCGCTCATGCGGGTGGGATCGAGGGACGAGGCGATCGCGTGGTGCGACCGGTTCGCGGCCGTCATCGGCGACTCCGAGCTCTTCCTGGGGCCAGTCGTCGAGCCCTGGGACATCGGAATGATGCCCAAGCCGGCGAATCCGCCGCTTCGGTTCCTCTCGATGCACAAGGCGGACGAGCGTGCAGAGAACGAGGTTCCGCCCGACGCGGCGCTCGTCGCGAAGATGGGCGCGCTCATCGACGAAATGACGAAGGCGGGCGCGCTTCAGGCAACGGCGGGCCTCGCGAGCACGAAGAAGGGCGCGCGGATCCGCTTCGACGGCGGCAAGCACACGGTGATCGACGGCCCGTTCACGGAGTCGAAGGAGCTCGTCGCCGGTTACGCGATCGTCGATCTTCCGTCCAAGAAGGCCGCCATCGAGTGGGCGAAGCGATTCGGTGACGTCGTGAACGTGAACGAGGTCGAGGTCCGGGAAATTCCGGAGTGGTGAGTCGGGCGTGACGGCGCCGTCGTACTATTTTCGAACGCGCGACGAACTCGTCGCGGCGGCCGCAGCACGCCTTCTCGAAGACGACGAACGCGACGTCGCTGCCGCGATCGCCAGTGGCGGTTTGCCGTTTCTCCTCGCGCGATGGTCCTCGCCGTCGCGACGATATCGTCTCGTCGCGCGGTTCGAGCTCTTCCTCGACGCGACTCGCGATCCGAAAACGCGGGCGCTCTTGCGACGTCAGCGTGCGACGTTTCTCGAAGCCGCGCGAGCGGCGTTCGAGCAGGCGGGAATGAGCGAAGCCGCCCTCCGTGGCGAGCTTCTCGTCGCGACGATGGACGGCCTCTTATTGGGCGGCCTGGTCGGCCCGAAGCGCTCTTCGGGGGAATTG
>DATBBD010000479.1:0-3953 GCA_036271175.1 Polyangiaceae bacterium
TTCGGCACCAGCCCGAAAGCAGACGCGATCGACGTCGGTGCCTGCAGCGGTTCGCCGAATCCGTGCACGCTCGCCGATCACCCCGCGGCGCTTCCCGATGCCGAGATCGGCCACTCTGCGCTCGCGAGCTTTTGCTTCGTGCTCGGCGTCGGCCACGGCCAGGATTCGTCGACCTACGGGCTCATCGGGCGCTGCGGCGACGGCACCGAGTACACCCTTCCGGTCCCCGCGACGGTGCTAAAAAACCTGATCCAGAACGACGTGATCGGAAAAACGCCGCCGGCTCCGCTCGTGCTTTCGGCCGACCGCGACGTCGCGCCTGCGCTCGCCGCAGGAGCAAAAAAGGAGAAGCTTGCGTGGTCTTACGCGCCGAAGTCGCGGACCCCTATTGCTCTCGTGCCGCCGGGCACCCCCGACGCGAGCTATGGTGCGGCCGTGACCATCGTTCGGCTCGACGGCGGGTTCGGCGGAATCGACGGCGGCGTGGCGACGCCCGCGTCGCGCCGCATCGTCGCCGTGGGCGCGCCCGACGCGGCGCACGTGTGGCTCTTCGACGGCGACAGCGGCAGTGCCGTCGGGTGCTTCGGGGGTCCGACGGGGTTTGGTCGCACGCTCGCGTCGGGGAGGGTTCGCCCGGACGCCCTCGGTGGTGACGACCTCGTCGTGGCCGACGCGACGAACGTCACGGTCATCTCTGGTTCGGCGCTTCGCGGGCTCACGCCGACGAACGACATCACGTGTTCGCTCGCGGCGCTCCCGCCGGACGGCATCGTCGCGTCGTTCGGGTGCGGCTCGCGCAAGGACACGACGGGTTGCCCGGGGAGCTTCGGTGCGGCGCTCGACGTCGGCGATCTCGACGGCGACGGCGACGGCGAGGTTCTCGTAGGTGCGCCGGGCCTCGACGTCCGAGGTTCGGCGAGCGCCGGCGCGGTGCTCGTCTACGACGCCGAAGGTCCGGCGCCGTCCGCGCTGACCGACCAGCTTTTTCTTTCAGACGCCAAAACTGGAGACGACCTCGGCAGCATGCTGGCCGCGGTCCACATTCGCGGTCGCGACATCGTGGTCGCGGCCGTACCGGGCTCGAGTCGAGCCGCGGTGTTCTATTGCTCTTCCTTGCTCGCCGACGGCGTGGGAGGGGAACGGTGCCAATGACGAGCCCCATGATGCTTCCGGAGCGAAAGCAGATCCTCGTCGTCGACGACGAGCCGAACCTCAGGCGCGTCCTGTCGGCGCAGCTCGCGCGCGACGGTTACGACGTGCACACCGCCGAAGACGGAGCCGAAGGGATCCAGATCCTGAACGACAATCACATCGATCTGGTGATCACCGACCTCCGGATGCCGAAGGTCGACGGGATGGAGCTTCTCCGGCGCGCCCTCAAGATGGACGCCGATCTGCCCGTCGTGATGATCACCGCGCACGGCACCGTCGACAACGCGGTCGAAGCCTTGAAGACCGGCGCGTTCGATTACGTGACGAAGCCGTTCGACCAGGCCGAGGTGCGGGCCGTCGTGAAGAAGGCGCTTCGCACGCGTGACCTCGCCGCGGCGGAGGCGACTCGGCCGGAGCACGCGGTCCGCGAAGCGCGTTACGGCATCATCGGCAAGAGTCCGACCATCCTCGGCGTGTACGCGGTGATCGATCGCGTCGCCGATACGCCGACGACCGTGCTCGTCACCGGCGAGAGCGGGACGGGCAAGGAGCTCGTCGCGCGCGCGCTCCACGAAAACTCCGCGCGCCGCGAACGGCCGTTCATCAAGGTGAACTGCGCCGCGATCCCGCGCGATCTGATGGAGAGCGAGCTTTTTGGTTATGAAAAGGACGCCTTCACCGGCGCGGTCGCCGCGAAGCCGGGCCGCTTCGAGCTCGCGAACGGCGGCACCTTGTTCCTGGACGAGATCGGCAGCATCCCGCTCGAGACCCAGGTGAAACTGCTCCGCGCACTCCAAGAAGGAGAGCTCGAGCGAGTCGGCGGCATCGGGACGATCCGCGTGGACGTTCGCCTCGTCGCCGCGTCGAACAGCGACTTGAAGAAGGAGATCGCGTCGGGCACGTTCCGGGAAGATCTGTTTTATCGGCTCAACGTGGTGCCGATCCATCTTCCGCCGCTCCGCGATCGCGAGGGCGATACCTTGCTCCTCGCTCGGCACTTCATCGAGAAATTCGACGCGCGCCTCGGCAAGACCGTCGAAGGCTTCGAACCCGACGTGGAGCGCGTGCTCGTCACCTATCCGTGGCCGGGGAACATCCGCGAGCTCGAGAACGTCATCGAACGCGCGGTGCTCTTCTGCGACGCGCCGAAGCTCCGGCTCGACGACCTGCCGGCGGAGATCCGCGGCGATCGCCCGGCGCCGCCCAGCGTCTCGCCCGCGCAGACCACGACGCCCGCGGACGGCCTCAAGGAACAAGTCAAAGCGGCGATGTCGCGTCTCGAACGCGAGCTCATCGTGCGCGCGCTCGAGCAGACGCGCGGCAACGTGACGCACGCGGCGCGCCTCCTCAAAATTTCGCGCAAGGGTCTCCAGCTCAAGATGAAGGAGCTCGGGCTCCGGGAACGCGACGAACGCACCGAGTCGTGACGCTTCGGTTCGCGGCGCGCGCGCCGTTGCTTTTGCTCGGCGTTCTCACGTCGGGTTGTCACCGTCCGCGCGCTCATCCGAATCCCGCGGCGTCGGCGTCGGGTTCGGCCGGAGCCGCCCTATCGCCGCTCGGGAGCGGCGAGGCGTCCGCGACGCCGCCGCCGTGGAACGTCGAGCAACGTCCGCCCGCGGCGCCCGAGGGCATGGTGTGGATCCCGCCCGGCGCGCTCGTCGCGGGGACACCGGCCGGAACCTTGCCGCGCATCGCCGATCAGGAAATGCCCGGCGAGCAGGTCATCTTGAAGGGCTTCTTCATTTCGATTTATCCGTACCCCGACGAGGAAGGGGGAATTCCGACCTCGAACGTCACGCAAGCCGAGGCGAAAAACCTCTGCGAAGCACGAAAGCAGCGGCTCTGCACGGAGCTCGAATGGGAGCGCGCCTGCAAGGGGCCCGACAACCACACGTACGAGTACGGCGATCACTATCGCGCGGACGTCTGCGGTACCGGCAGCGAAGCACGCATGCTGCCGAGCGGTCTTCACGTCGCGTGCCGCAGCGACTTCGGCGCGCGCGACATGCACGGCTCGATCGGCGAATGGACGGCGAGCCATTGGGGACGCGGAAGTCGCGAGACGCTCTTTTCGGTGCGCGGCGGTAACGCCCCTGCCGGCGAGCTCGCGGGGAGATGCGCGATGGCCGTCGCGCGCGCCCCGGCCACGAAATCGCCGGCGATCGGGTTTCGGTGTTGCGCGGGTCCGGCGAACGAGGCCGAAGTCGAGCTGCACGTCGAGCGCAAGCCGCCCCTCGAAGAGCGGATCCCCGCGCCGGAAGCGCTCGCGCGTCGCGTCGAGGCCGCGCTTCCGCCCGAAGCCGTCGCCGAGCTCCGGGGGCAAGACACGTTCCGCGTGTCGCATCTCTGGTTCTGGCATCCCATCGGCAACGAGGAGCTCGTCATCGGCGGCGGCTGCACGAACGAGACGGCGCGGCGCGGGTGCGGCGCCGTCATCGTCCGCCTGTCGGTCGACGCACCCCAGGCGCTCGGCTGGGCCGCGAGCGGTCGTTACGTGCCTACGGTCGAGACCGACTACGACCCCCGTTACTTATGGGTCTACGGCGGCGATGGACGGAGCCACTTCCGGCGGCTCGTGACGTACGCCTGGGGGCGCCTCGCCAAGGGCGAGCTCGAGCGCAACGCGAAGCACGTGAAGAAGCCGAAAAAAGCGAAGAAAAATTGAAGATTAGCGCGGCAAGCACACCGAGTCCCACTCGACGGTGAGCGCCGATTCGCGCTTCACGGTGCGATTGGCCGACCCGCGCACCGCCGCGATTCTTCGGGGGTCCGCCGAGTCGAGCGCCGCGGAGAACATCTGA
>DATBBD010000480.1:0-6221 GCA_036271175.1 Polyangiaceae bacterium
GCGCGAGCGACATTCACATGTCGCCGAGCGCGCAGGGGTCGAAGCTCACGTATCGCGTTCACGGCACGTTGTACGACGTGACCACCGTGTCCCGTGAGATCGCGCCACGGCTCACCACTCGAGTGAAAGTGCTCGCGCGGCTCGACACGTACGTCCACGGGGTGCCCCAAGACGGCCGCTTGGTGATCACCGTCGACGGCAAGCTCGTGGAAGCGCGCGTCTCCACGCTCCCGACGGAAACCGGCGAACGCATCGTGCTCCGATTCGTTCGCGGCGCGCTCCAGGTTCCCGACATCGAATCGCTCGGCTTCTCGGACGCCGTGGTCGCCGGCGTGAAGGATCTGCTCGCGCGCCCGCAAGGGCTCATGTTTCTCACCGCGCCGGTCGGCAGCGGCAAGACCACGACGCTCTACGCCGCGATGAACTACATCTCGCGGACGCGCGGGTCCACGACGTCGCTCGTCACGCTCGAAGACCCGATCGAGCTCGAGCTCCCCTTCGCGACGCAGACCCAAATGCATCGCAAGTCGGGGCTGACGTTCGCGGCGACGTTACGCAGCGTCCTTCGTCAGGACCCGAACGTCCTCATGCTCGGCGAGATCCGCGACCATGAAACGGCGGACATCGCCATGCAAGCGGGCCTCACCGGCCATCTGATCCTCACGACGGTTCACGGCGACAGCGCCGCGGGTCCCTTCGCGAGGATCATCGACATGAACGTCGAGCCCTTCATCATCGCGAGCGCGACCATCGGGTGCCTCTCGCAGCGCCTCGTGCGGACGCTGTGCATGAACTGTCGTCGCAAGGCGTTCCCCGAACCGGTGGTCGTCGAGCGGTTCGAACGGTTCGGGCTGAAGTTGCCGAACTCGACGTTCTACGAGCCGGCGGGCTGCGACTATTGCGAAGGGCTCGGCTTCACCGGGCGGCGTCCCGTCGCCGAGCTCCTCGTCGTCGATACGACGCTGCGCTCCGCGATCAGCCAGCGGAAAACGTCGAAGGAATTGTTCGATCTCGCCGTCGCGCAAGGCATGGTGCCACTCGTGAACGACGGGCTCGCGCGCGCAGTCGAGGGCGAGACGTCACTCAGCGAAGTGCTGCGGGTGGCCGGGTGACGGCGTCGTCGGCACCGCGCGCGACGAGCCTCGGGCGCTGGCTCGAGGGGCTTTCTCGCGCCGCGAGGATGCTCGCGAGCCGCCTCGTCGCGACCGTGTGCGCGCGGTTCGCGCTCGCGGAGTTCGAGCACGCCTTCAGCGCGAGCTCCGCGAACTTCGCGGACATCCCGGTTCCGCACGACGACGCGCTCGCGCATCCGCAAGATCCCATCCACGCCGGTGACGACCCTGGCCCCGGAGCGGGCTCGGCGAAGCCGCACACAGGGCCGCCGCTCGGCGGCGCGCCGCGTCGCATGACGTTGGGTGTGAACTTCGGTGACCCGCGTTCCGAGGTGTACGTGAACGGCAAGCTCGTCGGTCAGACGCCATTTCTCGGCGACACGGCGTGTAAAAGCGGTCTCCCCGTTCGCATCGAGATCGTTGCTCGATCGGGGCCGCCGCTCACCTACGTGCGCACGTGCGTCGGCGCGGCGATCGAGATCGAAACTCCTCCGCCTTGATTACGAGCTGGAGCGCGCGAGCTCCGCGAGCAGGCGCGGGCCTTCCTGCGCTTCACACGGAAACGAGACCAAGCCCTCGTCGGTCTGGACGAGCAGATCGCGGGGCGCGTTGCCGTCGGGGCTCACCAGCGCCGCGCGGCGGATCCGGGTTCGAGCGACGGCTTGCCGCCGATAGCGCACCCCGCACACGAAGTGTTCGCACGCGAGCTCGCCGCCGAGCGCGAGCCGCCTCTTGCCCGTTGCGACGACGAGCGTCACCGCTCCGAAAACCGTGACGGCGATGACCGGCAAGAGCACGCTCACCCAATAGAAGTCGTCTCCTTGACGCAAGCGGCCGGTGATCTCGAGCACGATGAGCCCGCTGACGCCCGCCCAACTGGCGATCATCGCCGTGGTCACGCGCCGCTTCGCGTTCGGATCCGGCGGGTCGGGCGCAAATGCCGGCGGCCGCGTCGAGACGGACGGTGTGGACCCGAGATCGAGCCACGCCGAGTCGGCCGCCGATAACCCCCAACCGCTGCGAACCCGGAGTCCGAGCACGTCGCGCACGAGCGACAACGAACGCAACACGACGTCCGGGTGGGACGACGCGAGCAAGAGCACCGACGCCTCCAAACGCCGCTCGAGCATGACTCCGTAGCGCGCGGGCCCCGTCGGTCGTTCGGGGGCTGCGTCGACGAGCCGAAACGCGGCGTCGGATCCGATGGGCGACGGGGCGCCGTTCCCGACTTGCACCATCGCGAGCTCCGGAAAGATCCGGACGCGGCGCGCTCTCGGCCAACCGGCGAACACCAGGCCCACCCCGATGGCACCGATGATCACCGCGCCGAGCACACGAGACGAGGTGAGGGGACCCGGCGCGCCGAGTGTGAGCGCAGCCGGACCGACGAGCAGGACGCACCCCACGACCAACGGCGAAAGCACGGGGCCGCGCCCCGTGAACTCGAACACGCCGGGAGTGAAAACGGACAGACGCATTCGCCCTCGCGAAGTTTTGGTACTTCACTTCGGAGCGCGCACGGGCACCAAAAACGAGACGGTTCGGCCAGCGAACCGGTTTGCTCGTGTAGGCCAGGGTCGGAGGATGTCCGTAAGTGTGTGAACCCTGTTCGAGAATGCAATTCTATATCTTTCACAACTGGAATGAGGGTCCGTCATTCGCTCTCCAACTCATTAATTATTCGAAGACATTGGTCGGCATGAGAACTGCTCTCTCGCCCAATGCGGCAGCAGCCTGTGGCGTCTCCCCCCTCCGCCCGGGCTGCTGCCTTCCTAATTGGGGTCGAGGCGGGTTTGGCTACGAGCCAAACGACGCGCACGACGTCGCGCCGAACTTCTTCGCCGTTTTCTTGGGGTTGGAGCCGGGGTCGGGCACGTTAGCGGCCTTCGGATGAGCCTTCGGCGCAACGTCGGTGTTTCTGCCGTTCTCCTGTTCGTCGCGACCGCGGGGTGCCGCTCGACGAATGGAGGAGCACCCGGCGTCGGCCTTGCGCGGTGGTTCGTCGCGGAAAAGCCGCAGGAAGCCGGGGCCGCTACGGGTGTCGTTGCGTCGGCGGCGAGCGCCGCCGTCGTTCCGCGAGTGGAGAGCCCGCTCGTCGCATTGAACGGCCAATCGCGTCCCATCGCCGCGCCACCTGCCGGCGCGAAGCTTCTCTACGCGCGCGCTTACCGCGCGTGGGTCTACGAGCGACCGTCCGAGGATGCCGCGCACCTCGGTTATCTTCGCGCGGGCGCGCGCGTCGCGGCAACGGGCAACCAGGCGGGCTCCGCGGGTTGCCCCGGCGGGTGGTACCCCATCGCTCCCCGCGGCTACGTCTGCGCCGGCGGCGGCACGACGCTCGACCCGAACGAACCCGTCGTCGCCGCATTGTCCACGCGCTTGCCCGACCCCGCGCGAAAGCTCCCTTACATCTACGGGACCGTCCGCAAGCCGGGCCCGGTCTACGACCGCCTACCGACCGCCGCCGAACTGCACGCCGCGGAGCCGGACATCGACGAGAGAATGGTCCGCTGGTTGGCCGCGGACGGCGAAGTGGGGGCGAGTTACGCGCAAGCGGTGTGGCTCGGCGGTCGCGGCACGCCGCCCGACGCGCGCGAGATGTGGCAAGCGAAGCGGACGGACGGCGTCCCGGCGTTTCTGCTGAACGGTGGCGTGGCGCCCAACGTCGAAAAACATCCGCGGGACCCGGGCCAGCTCGTGATCGGCAAGATGCGCGCGAAGGTCGGTTACTCGTTCACCGACACGTTTCTCTGGGACGGTCGCCGTTACGGCGTCACGCCGGACCTCGAAGTGCTCCCTACGGATCGACTGCGTCCCATCCAGGGCTCCGACTTTCACGGCATCGAGCTCGGCAACGGCGTCGATTTTCCGCTCGCCCTCGTGCGACAGCCGGGCGCGCGCTACGTCGTGTACCAGAAGTCGTCGAACGCCCTCATCGAGGGCGAGGTCGCGCCGTACCGCGAAGCGGTCCCGCTCACCGGGCGCCAGCAGTTTTTCCACGACGTTCTTCACTACGAGACGAAGGACGGAAAATGGCTGAGCGACCGCGACGCTTCACGCCTCGATCGCGCGAAGAAAATGCCCGGCTGGGCGGTGAAGGGCGAGCGCTGGATCGACATCAACATCACCAAGCAAACCTTGGTGCTCTACGAAGGCGAGCGGGCGGTCTACGCGACCTTGATTTCCAGTGGTGAGGCCGGGCTCGAGGATCCCGCGCGCACCACCGCGACGAAGCGCGGGATCTTCCGCATCCACTCGAAGCACGTCTCGAACACGATGGAGTCCGACGAAGTAGGCGAGGAGTTCGAGCTCCGCGACGTCCCGTACGTCCAGTACTTCGACGACGACGGCCATGCGATCCACGGCGCTTACTGGCACGACAAGTTCGGTATTCCGAAGAGCCACGGGTGCATCAATCTCGCCCCCGAAGACGCGCGCCGCGTCTTCTACTGGACCGAGCCCGAAGTCCCCGACGGCTGGCACGGCGCCTTCGAAGCGCACACGGGCACGGTCGTCTTCATCCATCCGTGACGAAGATCAGCGGCGTGAACCACGCCGCTCGACTTCGTCGTGCGGCGGCTCAATCCGCGGATGCGTCGCGCGGCTTCGCGGGACCGCCGTCGGAAGAGGCGTCCGGGCTCGCGCCATCGGAAGAGGCGTCCGTCGCGTCGAGCGAGCCGTCCTTCGCGGCGGCACCGTCATTCGGGGCGGCATCGGTAGCCACGTCGCGGCCGCTATCCGGCACTGCCGCGTCGGGGATCGTTCCGCCATCGGTCGCGGTGCAACTCCGGCGAACGTCGATCGAGTACTCGAAGACGTGTTGGTGACCGAGCGTGTCGTCGGCCGGCGTTCCGTCGGAGTTCCAGAGCTCGACGCGAAACGTGTGCGCCCCCGTCGGGTTCGCGAGGCGCGCCATCGGCACGGCAATCGACGGCCCCGCCGACGTCGTCGAAAACACGCCGGCCTTGTTCGGCCCCGCGCCGGGATCGACGGTCAGCACCGCGAAGCCGCACCCTTGAACGCCGTCGCATGCCTCCGGCACGTTGAAGATCCACGCCCCGAGACCGGGAAGACCGAGGTCGACCGAGATCGTCTCTTGGGAATCGCGGCCGAGCTCGACGCACGTTGGATGATTCTTACCGCACGCCGATTCGGGCGGCCCCCCGGCGGGATCGAGAGAGAAACACAGCGACAGATTCAACGGCGCGGTCACCGTGGGAGTGTCGCTGCTGCATGCCGCGAGATTCTCGGAAGCGAGCGCTGCGAGGGCGAGCGCAGACCAGCGCGAAAAAAGTCGAACGTAAGGCCGTGCCACGAATGCTCCGATAAGGGGGAGCGGAGGCTACCTCGCCCGCCGAGTGCGCGGCGAGCGCGAAACGACGTAGATCGTAACTCGTGTGACGCCACGAGCACGCACGGAAGCGCCGTTCGCTCAGTGCGCGGCGAGCGCGAAACGGCACATTTTTACCTCGAATCCGCCGTCGATTCGCGTCGCCGGATGGTCGGCGTCGCCCGCGTACTCGTACGCGAGTGTGCCCTTCACCGTACCGTGCGGGTCGAGCTCGACGGCCGAGAGCGTGACGACGCCGCCCGGTTCGAAGAGGCGCGACCGCGGTCCGGTCTCCGCCTTGGGGAGCGAGTACGCCGCTTTCAAGGCTTCGTCGCCTTTGGGGATGCCGCTCCACGGATAGCTCGTCGCGGTCGGCTTCACTTCGGCGGGCGTGACGATCACGACGGTCAACGCCGACTCGCCGGCCTTGGGCGGGATCCATTTTTCGCACGAAGCCGGGTAGCCGGCGAGCGTGAGATGGAGCTCGTTGCGATCGCCCGGGAGCTCGACGTATTCGGCGAACCCGGTGACGAGTGGAAAACGCGTCGACACGCCGGCCTCGAGGATCGTGACCTCGTATTTCGTCTTCGGCTCACAAGAGACGAAGAGCAACGCAAGCGAGGCGGCCGCGCAACGTCGCCCGATCGAGCGACTCACGCCGTGAGCCCCGCCACCATTTCCGACGGAGTCGCCCTGAGCGGCCACTGCACGCCGACGAGCGGCGCCGTGGCGAGCGCGACCGCGCGCCGCACCGACGCCACGCGGGGACGCAGCGCCGG
>DATBBD010000481.1:0-9051 GCA_036271175.1 Polyangiaceae bacterium
GGTGGATTCGGTGGAGTCATCGGAGGCAACGGCGGCACTCCAGCAGCAGGCGGCACCGTCGTCGGCAGTGGTGGCACTCCCATCAGCGGCAACGGCGGCACGCCTGTCGGCGGTGGAGGCACACCTCCCAGTTCGGGCGGCACGTCGAACACCGGCGGCACGTCGATGGTCAACGTCGGCGGCGACACCAACGTCAACGACATTCACATCGTCGGCACGGTTACGCAATGCCCCGGAACGACGCCGACGTTGCCGCAAGGCTCGCTCGCATCGTGCAATCTCATGGGTTGTTCGGACGCGCACTGCGTTCCGCTCGCAGACGTTCCCGCGAACGAGATGTCCTCGACGGCACTCCTCTCGAAGTGCCCCGACGGCAGCATCTGCACGCCGGACGACTACATCGCCACGGACGATCAGTTCCTCGCGAAGAAGTGCACATCGCTCCTCGGCGCCGAAGGCCGGTGCACCTCCACTTGCGTCACCCAGGTGAATCAAGAGATCGACCAGCTCCCGCAAGACGTGTGCGACAAGACCGAGCGCTGCGCGCCGTGTTTCAACCCGATCGACGGGACGGACACGAAAGCGTGCAGTCAGGGTTGCGACACGGGGCCTGCGAACAAGACGCCCGTCACGTTCGCGTCGTGCGGCAACGGCCAGGGGCTCTGCGTGCCGAAGAGCCTCATCCCGGCGAGCCTCGCCAGCTCGGTTCCGAAGGACACGTGCGTCGGCGCCGACTCGGGGCCGAACGACTTCGTGTGCGCGCCCACGGAGAAAGTGAAAGACCTGAACTATAACTTCCCGGCCTGCACCTCGACGGCGCTCGGGTACACGCTCGCGGCAGGCGTGGAGACGACGACGCAAAAGGGGGGTTGCGTGCCGTTCTACCTCGCCGGCGCCAACTCCGGATTCCTCGACGAAGGCGATGCACCGACTCCCTGCGCCGAACCGAGCGGAGCATCCGTCGCGGCGAAGAACGCCTACTTGTGCGCGCCATGCGTCAACCCGTTGTCGACGCCCGCGGACGCGCCAACCGGCGCTTGCCCGGCGATGTAACGCGAAAACGACGCGATTCATCCGACGTGAGACCCTCGACGCGTTCGCGTGTCGGGGGTTTCGCTTTTTTGGGCCGCCCGCGTCGCGAATGACGCGCTGCTCCGATTTTTCCAGGGCTTCAACAATGCTCGGGCTCCCGGTGACTCAGTGAAACTGAGGCGGCGTCGGCCGTTGTCCTTCTTGAATCTAGACCGGCCAGCCGACTCGTACCGGCTGGGCAGTCAGGATCGGACCGGCGGAAACCGTCGAAAGGAGTAGAATTGAGGATGCTTATTCACGATCGCAGAGTCGCGTGGCTGTCCCTCATTGGGGTCCTCGGCGTCACCGCTTCAGGGTGCTCGTCGAGTTCGGGGAGTGCGACCGGCGCGCCGCTTCCCGGAGCCGGCTCGAGTTCCGCCGTTTCGGGCGGCGGAGCCAGCGGTTCGGTAGGTCTCGGCGGGAATGGAAATGTCTCGCCCTCCGGTAACGGGGGCACGAGCGGCGGCCTCTTCAACACGTCCGGTGGGAGCACCGGTGTTCAAGCGGACGGCTCCTGCGCCGAGACGTCGTCGACGGGCGAGAAGATCACGACGACGCAAACGACCCAGGTGCCGGCTCCGGTCGCCGTCTATCTGATGCAAGACCAATCGCTCAGCATGCTCGGCGCCAAGTGGACCTCGGTGCAGCAAGCGATCCAGGCGTTCACGACCGATCCGAATTCGGCGGGCATCGACGTCGCGATCAAGTTTTTCGCCGACGCGAACGTGAACCTGCTCGACTGCACGGGAACCGGCTACGACACGCCGGACGCGCCGATGGGGCCGCTCCCTCAGAACGCGACGGCGATCAACAACTCGGTGACTGCGCACGGCCCGTCGTCAGTGACGCCGATCGAGCCCGCGCTCCGAGGCGCGACGAACTTCTGCCTGAACTACCAGGCGAACAGCACGACCGGCGAGAAGTGCGTCGCGGTGCTCATCACCGACGGACAACCGGATTTCTGCGACGGCAACGTCACCGATCTTGCGCAAATCGCCGCCGACGCGCTGGCCAAGGGAGTGAAGACGTTCACCGTCGGCATGGACGGCGCGGACTTCAACATGCTCGATTCGATCGCGCAGGCGGGCGGCACCGACTGCACGCCGATGACGATGGGCGCCGCCGATCAGGCGTGCGACGTCCGCGCGGGCACGCAAGCCTTCGTCGCCGCGCTCAACACCATCCGCGGCACCGTGACCACGACGACGACCGTCGTGAAGACGACCCAGCTCAACTGCCAGTATCAGATCCCGCCCGTTCCCGCGGGTCAGAACTTCAACCGCGATCAGGTCAACGTCCGGCTCACGGTGAACGGCGTCCAGCACGACTACCTCCGCGTGGACTCCGCGAGCGCTTGCGCGGGGGTCGGCAACGAGGGCTGGTACTACGACAATCCGACCAATCCGGCGGAGATCCTCGTGTGCTCGGACACGTGCGACGACATCAAGGCCGCAACCGGCGACGGCGGAACGACGACCGCCTCGAATGCCCCCGACGCGCGCGTCGACATTCTGCTCGGCTGCGCGACGAAGCTCGCCATCAACTGAGAGACGTCAGGGACCGATCGTCTCGCACGACGGGAGCACCATGCAGATGTGCTGGTCTCCCTGGAGAATGCACCGCTCGCTGGCGAACGCAGCGCAGTCCTTGTCTGTGACGCATTGGTCGCCGGCCTTCTGACAGGCAAAGACGTTCGTACACGGCCCGGAAGCGGTTTGGATGCAAAGGCCGCCACCGCAATCGGCGTCGGAGGTGCACTTGGCTTGCACGCAGGTCCCCGCGGGGCTTCCGCAGAGGCAGATGTACCCGGAGTCGCAATCGGCGTCGGTGACGCAACCGTATTGACAGAAACAACTCGCGCTGGCCGCGGTGGTGCCGCAGTAGCCGTTCGGCTTGGTCGTGCAATCGCCGTCCGAGTGACAGCTGTCGAAGTTGCCGGAGTCGGGCACGCTTGCTCCGCAGGGAAACGGACGCGGTAACGTCGACACGCAACTCGTCTTTTCGGCGCGGTGCAAACCGATGTCGTCGCAGATGACGTAACCGCTCGCCTGCATGTTCTGATCGAGACGCGGCGTCGCGTTCTTGCAAGCCGGGTAGGTCGGACCGGTGGGTTGTTTCATGCCGGCGTCGGTCGTGCTCCCCGACGACGCGTTCGTCTTCGGGCTGCTCGAACCACACGACGCGAGCGCCGGCAGAAGCGAGAGCGCGAACAGATTCGTGAACCGACGGGAACCGCGCGCCTTCGTCATCGCGGCATTACAGCCCGACCGTGCTCCGCCCTGTCCAGGAAAACCAAGCGCCGACGGAGAAAACCTCGGTCGAACCAAGAGAGTGTGCGCGTTTTTCGTCGCAGAGGTCCGGTCTGCCTGCATTCATCGAGTCCCACGCCACGAGGAGCGTCGCGCGCGGTACAGGCAACGCCCATGGTCACGGCGTACGCTCGCACGCGTGAGCATGCCTCTCCGACGAGAACTGAAGCGCGGCGGAGCCCTCGAGCTCGATGCAACGTGGCTTTCGTCTCCGGACGCGAGCGCGCTCCTCCGCGACCTCGTTCGCGACGTCGCCTGGGAAGCGCGCGACATCGTCCTGTTCGGCAAACGCATGTTGCAACCGCGCCTCGTCGCGTGGGCGGGCGACGTGCCGTATCGCTATTCCGGTCAAACCCTCGAACCGCGCGCGTTCCCGGACGTCCTTCGGAGCGTGACGGCGCGCGTGTCGTCGCACACCGGCGTTCCGTTCAACCACGTGCTCTTGAACCGCTATCGCGACGGCAACGACAGCATGGGGTTTCACGCCGACGACGAGCCGGAGCTCGGCGAAACGCCGACGATCGCGTCCGTCTCGCTCGGCGTCGCGCGACGCTTCGTGCTCCGGCCCCGGCGCGGAAACGACGAACGCATCGATGTTCTTCTGGAGCATGGCACCCTCCTCGTCATGCACGCACCCTGTCAAGGCCACTACCGCCACGCGATTCCGAAAGAACCCGGTCTCGTCGGTGAACGCGTGAGCCTCACCTTGCGACATGTCGTGCGAGCGCCGCGCGACGCCGTTCACGGAGCGACGCGCGTGGCGTGACAATCGAGGCAGGCCACGCGCGCCGAGTCTCGCGCGTCGTCTTTGCCGAGCAATTCGTTCATCGTCGGCACGACCTGTTCGACCATGAACCGCGCCGCGGGTTCGTCCTCGGCGAGCGCGGCCTTCAGGGGGTCGTCGGACGGCAGCGGATGGAGCCCATTGGGCATCCGAAAGTCCGCTTCCTCCATGTTCTCTCCGTGACAGGTCTGACAACGAAACGGCAGAGCGAGGGTTTGCTCGCGAAACACCGTCTTCATTTTTGGGAAAAAGTAGAGTCCCATGAACTCCACGCGCTCGCCGCGGGTCTTCTGGGCCCAGGGAATGCGCGGCGCGCCCGGGCCACCGCGCGGATCGCTTGCCAACGGCGCGGGTGCCGTCTCCGCGACGCGCTCGAACGGATGCGTGCACCCGAAGAGACCGCCTCCCGAGGCCGCGACGACCCAAAAGATCGCTCGAACCACCGAACCTCGAGCTTACCGTGCAGAGAGAGCGCTGTTAAGGTTTCAGATGATGCGCGCACCGGACGACCCTCGCGGCCGAAGGGACACGAATTCGGCGCTCATTTGGCGATGGCGCAGAGACGAACGCCGTTCGAGCGCGGCCGTCGCGATCGGCGCGGCCGTCGTGAGCATCGGCGCGGCCGTCGTTCTTTCGGGATGCGCGCGACGGGCTCCGGGCCCGGACGAATGCCACGACTTCGCGACGCGGCTCGCGCAGGCGGGGCGCCCGAGGGTCGTGAGATCGTGGCGCGGCATGCCCATCGTGGTCAGCGATCCGAACGTGCCGGAAGACGACGTCCTCGAAGCCACCACGGAGTGCTTGACGACACCGTACGATCGCGAGCTCCTCGCGTGCGTGGACAGGGGCGCTCCCGCGACCCTGTGTTTCCGGTCTTTCGCGCAACGTCGTAGCCGGACCCCCTCGGAGTCGTGAGCCCATGGACGCCCCTCGTCCGCTAGCAGGTCGCTACACGTTCGCGAAGCGCTTCCGTGGAACGGCGCGGACGATCATCTGGCTCGCGCGCGATTCGAAGACCGGTCGTGACGTGATCGCCAGCGTCGTGCCGCCGCCGCGCGCGACGGGACTCACGCCGCTCATCGGCGTGACCCACGAACACGCGGCGACCTTGCTCGACGTCCTCGAACATCCTGCGCGCGAAGAAGTGCCGGGCGAAGAGCCGCTCGCCGACGACGCGCGCGTAGCCGTCGCGGAGTACGTCCCCGGTCGCAGTCTGCAGGAACGACTCGATACGAGTCCGATCTCCGTCGAGGACGCCGTTCAATGGCTGTCGTCGGTCGCCGCCGCGGTCGGTGCACTGCACGACGCGGGAGGCGTGCACGGCGCGATCTCGCCGCGAGCCTTGATCGCGACGCGATTCGATCGCGGTCCGGTCCCGCTCCTCACGCATCTCGTCGTTCCGCCGAGCGGCGCGTATTGCTCGCCGGAACGGGTCACCGGCGGCGGCCCCTCCGTCGCGGACGACGTCTGGGCGCTGACGGCCACGTTGTACTCCGCGCTCGCGCGGCGTCCGCCGTTCCAGGGTGCGTCGCGCACGGAGCTCGCCCGCGCCATCGTTCGCGGGTCGCCCGCGACGATCGAGACCGTCGATCCGGAGCTCTACGCCTCGATCGAGCAGGGGCTTTCGGCCGTGGCCGACAAGCGCTTCGCGACGGCCGCGGCGCTCCGCGCGGTTCTCGAAGAATGGCTGGGCGACACCGATCGGCGAAGTCTCGGACCCTTCGTTCCGGTGCAGGCCATCCCGACGGTGTCCGAGTCCGCGCCCGACGTCGGCGATCTGTCGCTCGTCGCGGCGCTCGCGCGCCCCGATAGTCCCGAGTCGCGCGCGCCGCTCGTCGTGCATCGCCTGAACGCGAACGACAGCAAGGCGGCGCCCGACGATCACCACGACGATCCGGCGCCGAAATTCGAGCCCGTCGTGGCGCGGTCGATCCTCCCGAAAAATATCGGGCTGATGATGACCACGCCGCCCAAGCGCCGATCACGATCGCCGGTCACCGCGGTCGCTCTGGCTGGAATCGTCGTCGTCTCGGCCGCCGCCGGGATGTTCGCCGCAAAACTCCGGCGTGGCTCGCGACAGGTCGCCACGCCGACGCCGAGCGCCGTGAGCGCCGCACCGAACGCACCCGCGAGCGCCGCGCCCGTCGAGCTTGCCCCCCAAGAAATCGAACCCACGACGGCCCCGGCGTCGGCGTCCGCCGAGGCCCTGGCGACAGCATCGGCGTCGGCGTCCGCCGGATCTTCGGCGACGCCTGAACCGTCGGCGACGACCTCGGCCGCCGCTCCCGCGGGCGCGTCGGCAAGTCCGAACGATTGCGTGGCCCGAACGCTCACCGAGGGCACGTTCGGCAAGGTTCCCGACGTCGCGTTCCTGTGCGGAGAAACCGATCTCTGGAAGCTCGCGCGGCGGCTGAACATGGCGGTCGCGCAGCACGGCGTCGGCGAGGGCATGGTGCTGTGGGCGCACCTCGGCCGTTTCGATCTCGCTGCCACGAGCCTCATGAGGCAACGGTGCTGTCCGAACGCCGCGCCGCTCGTGGTCGCGACGCCGAAGGGCATCTGCGAGACCCTGACGACGTCGACGATCGACGTCGGTCGTGACCCTTCGAAAGTCGACCTCGACCACTACGACACGGACATCGCGTGCCTGATCACCCATCAGGTTCGCTACCCGAGTGATTGGTGGGATCGAGTCGGCCCGAAGGACGCACGAGCGGCGTTCGAGCGTCTCGTCGCTTCGCTCACACCGCGCTAGGCCGACGATTCGAATGGCGGGCGCCTCGTAACCCGCCGAAACCTGTCGCGAATCGTCGCGGCGCGCACATTTGTTTCGTGGCACTTTGCCGCGGCCGCGCGGTCGAGAAACACCTGCGCGAGTGGCCGAAACAATGGAGAAAAGCGCGAATCTCGGGAAGCCCGGATGCTTCTTCACGTAAGGGGTTTTTGGCGCACTGCATGCAAAGCTAAGGTTCCCGCGGGCGCACGAGCAGGCGCCACGACGTTCAAGAGACATTTCGGAGTGAGGCCCATGCGATCGAATCGAGCAGAGCTGGTTGGCGGCAAGAGCCCCGCAGACTCTTTTGGCGAACCATCAACCGCGGAATCTCTGCTTCGGTTGACGCGCTCTTACTTGAACAGCTGCGGCCTACTCGACGAGAGCGCCCAAGAAACCGCGGCACGCCGAGTCGTGACTGCGGTCCTCGAACACGTCGCGACCGCAACGCCGTCGTCCGACGGAAACACGAGGGGACTCCTCGTCGCGACGGCGAGAAGCTGGGTCGAGGACTTCGCGCGGACCAGCCTCGACGATTCGCCCGATTGGTTCTGGAAGGCGCGCGAGCTTCTCGGGCGTTTTCCCCATGCCTTCTTGGAAACACAGCTGCCCGCGCTCGGCGCGCGCGGCGACGCCCATGGCTTCGCATTGCTGCCGAAGCCGGAGCATCGAGCCATGCGGCAGCAGCGCATCGACCAGCCGTTCGCGGTCATTCGGCGCGCCATCGAAAATACCAAAGACCGAGCGCGGGATCGTAGCGGCGGCTGGGTGGGCCAATCTTCATGAACATGAAGGCCGAGCCATCGCGTCGCACGGCGTGGCTCTCGATGGCGGTCGGCGCGACGACCGCCATCGGCACCGGGGTGTTCGCCGCGACGTTGTTTCGAGGCGGCGTCACCGTTCTCGGGATCGTCACCACGGTCGTCTTCGTCGCCATCTTCGGATGGATTGCGTTCTGGTTCTGGGTGACGGCGATCGGCGCCGCTCGCGTGTTCCGCGCACGGCGCGCGCTCGCGCTCGAATACCCGCTCCGGCCCGGCACCGAGCCGCTACCTGCCACGGCGGTCCTCGTCCCGATCCACAACGAGCATCCGGAGAGCGTGTTCGCGCGGATCCAGGCGATGCTCGAATCGGTGGCCGCGACGGGGAACGGCGGGTCGTTCGACTTTTACGTCCTCAGCGACACGACCGACCCCGATCTCTGGCTCCGCGAAGAGCTCGAGTGGACGCAGGTCCGCGGCTCGCGGGCGGGCGCTCCGTTCCTCTACTATCGGAGGCGGGGGAACAAGTTCCGCCGAAAGAGCGGAAACGTCACCGACTTCTGCGAGCGGTGGGGCGGCCTGTACCGTTACCTGGTCGTCCTCGACGCCGACAGCGTCATGGACGGCAAAACGATGGTGGAGCTGGTCCGGCGCATGGAATCGGTGCCGCAGCTCGGCATCCTGCAAGCGCCCGCGGTTCCCGCGATGCGCCATTCGCTCTACGCCCGAGCGCAGCAGTTCGCCGCGTCCGTTTACGGTCCGTCGATCTTCGCGGGCCTCTCGTACCTCCTCGAAGGGCACGCCGGCTTTTGGGGACACAACGCGATCATCCGTTCGCAGGCGTTCATCGATCATTGCGGGCTTCCCGGGCTCCCCGGAAGGCCGCCGTTCGGAGGTCCGATCCTGAGTCACGACTTCGTCGAAGCCGCGCTCATGCAGCGCGCCGGCTACGAGGTCCGACTCGCGTGGGATCTCCTCGAAGGGAGCTACGAGCAGTGCCCGGTGTCGCTCGGCGAATCGGCCCGCCGCGATCGCCGCTGGTGCGAAGGGAACCTGCAACACCTGCGGCTCTGTTTCTCGTCGACGTTTCCGTTGAAGAGCCGCGTTCACTTCGCGATCGGCATCTTCTATTACCTGATGTCGGCGTTGTGGGCGGTCTACCTGGTGCTCTTCGCGCTCCATTATTCGGGCGCGACGTTGCCGCTCGATCCGCAGCTGGCCCGAGCGTCGCTCGGTCTGCTCGTCACGACGCTCGTGCTCTTGCTCGCCGCAAAACTGTTCGGCGTCGCTCTGGTGCTCGTCGATCCGCGACGGCGCGCGCTGCACGGCGGCGCCGCCGGCTTGATCGCGAGC
>DATBBD010000482.1:0-4951 GCA_036271175.1 Polyangiaceae bacterium
GCCGAGGCCGCGCGCGCCGGGTTCGTCACCGACCTCGCGGCGCACGTGCCGGAGCTGACGACCGTGCCGCCGCCCGAACCACCGACAGAACCCGCGCCGTTGTCGCTCCCGACGTTTCAGACGCTGTTGCCGCGCTCGACGACCGCCATCGTGATCACGATGAGCGCCGCGCTGCTCGGCGCTGCATTGACGGCGAATTGGCTCTCGCGCACGCCGCCGCCCGACGCAGAGCGCCCGGCGTACGCGGAACGCGATCGGTTCCCGGCCCCGCCCGAACCCGCGACGGCGCTCGGACGAACGGCGTCGCAAGCGCCAGCTGCGGCGCCCGACCCGCAGCCGCGCACGCTCGTGACGAATACGCCCGCCGTGGCGCCGCCTCCAGCACCGCCGAGTGGCACGCAGATCGCCCTCACCGGTGCGGCGTGCACGTGCCAGCGCGCCGATTCACTGCTCTGGCGCGACGGATTGCCCCGCATGAGCACCGTGCTCATCGATCGCCGGCAGCATGAGCACAATGGTCACATCCACCTCGACCTCGAGCTCGGCGTCGTCAACAATTGGTCCCAGGTGATCCCCGACGTCTCGCTCGTCGTGCAGTTTTACGAGCGCGATCCCCCACCGTCCACGAAGCGCGTGCCCACGTTCGATCGCCCGCTCTACTTCGAGGGTCCACTCGAGCCCGGCCAAGCCATCAAGTGGCACGTCGAGGCACGCGGCAACGACTTCGAGGTCGTCGCGCCACCGCAAGAAATGCTCGATCCGTCGGGCTCCGACGCGGCGCCGACGAACCTGCTCGTCGATCTGCTGAAGGCGATTCACCGCCCGATCCGGCTCCACGGCGCGATGATGCTCGCCTACCTCGGCGATTCGCGCGCGCGAGACGGCGCGCTCTCGCTCCGGGAAGCGCTCCGCGAAGACGAAGCGCCGTACATCGATCGACTGCTCTGGACGCTCGGCGGCGTGCGCACCTGCAACGTCGACGCGGCCGAAAGCGCGGGGCCGCGGACGGTGAGCGCGTGCGTCTACAATTCCGGTAACGCGCCGCGGTCGAAGCTCGCGCTCAAGGTCCGCGCGCTCGATCGACCTTTTCGCCACGACACCCCGGTCGAAGCGCCGCCGCTCGTCGTCGCCGAGCACGCTTACGAGCTCGCCGGCGACCTCGCGCCGAACCACGGCGCCATGATCTCCGTGTCGTTCGACACCGCGAACCCCGACGGGATCGTTCCGAAGGCGTTCGAAGTGGTCGCCGACCGCGAAGACCTGGTCTTCTGACCGGACCGGTCGTAGGAGCGTCGGGTGAAGCTCGGTCACCTGCTCGCTCACTATGGCTATCCGGCCATCCTCGTCGGAGCGTTCCTCGAAGGCGAGAGCATCGTCCTCCTGGCGGGCTTCTTCGCGAAGCGCGGACACTTCGCGCTTTGGGCCGTGTCGCTCCTCGCGTTCGCGGGCAGCTTCGCCGGCGATCAGCTCGCTTACTTCGCCGGGCGCTACTACGGCGAGCCGTTTCTGCGCCGCTTTCCGAAGTGGCGCCCCGGTGTCGCCCGCGTTCACGACATCTTCGAGCGACGCGGAACCGCGCTCCTCGTCGGCTTTCGATTTCTCTACGGTCTCCGAAATCTGGTGCCCTTCACGGTCGGATTGAGCGGCGTCGCGCCGCGACGTTTCTTGCCGTGGAACGCGCTCGGCGCCGCCATCTGGGCGCCGGCGATCGCCAGTGCCGGTTATTTCTTCGGAAAAGCGTTCGAAGCAGCGCTCGATCGAGCGCGTTCGTACGAAATCGTCATCTTCGGTGTCGCCGGGATGGCGGCGTTGGTCTTCTTCTTCGCGCGGAAGCGTCGCGCGGAAAAACCGGTAAAGCCGACGTAGGTCGAGGGATTTCGTGGCGCGGGGTGAGTCGACCGACACCCCGACGTGTTCTTTCTTTCACGTCGCAGGCGCGTTCCAAAGTTGAAACACGCGGGGCGCTCCGCAGCGCGTCAACGCGAAGAATCGAGGAACGGCGGGCGTGGCATCGGTCCTGCAAGCAAAGTGACCGTGCGAGCCCAACACCCATGACGTTCGATCCGACACCCGATCTCCTCAGCAACGTGACCCCCCGCCAGGTCGTCCTTCTTTCGGAACGCGACGATGCGCTGCGGCGCGCGCTCGGGCGAGCTCTCTCGTTCAGCGGTTTCTCCGTGATCCCGGTGCCAGACCTTCCCCGAGCCGCGGCGTACATCGAAGAAGGACCCGACGCGGGTCACGACGGTTCCCTTCCGGATGTCATCGTGACAGACGTTCCTTCATGGGGCTCGCAACGAGACGCCGCACTCTCGCTCGTGCGACGACTGAGCCGCCGCGTCCCGATTGTCGTCCTCGCCAACGGGGGTGATTTTCCGTTTTTCGGAGAAGGGCGCGCGTCACCGATGATCGAGGTCCTCGAGAAGCCGGTAGCGCCTCAAGACCTGCAGGCTGCGGTGCTCCGCGTTCACGCGCGACTGCGTTACCATTAGAGCGTGCACGTCGCGAGAACCTGACACCCACCGAGTGAGTTGGAAGCGTGCTTGTACGACAAGGTGAGACGCCTTGCGAAGGTCTTGCCGCTTGAAGTGGGCCGAGTAGCCTTCAGCTGTGCGTCACTTCTTTTCGCTCTTCGCTTCGGCGATCCTGGTGTGCGCCTGTGGCGGCCCTTCCGACGCGGGTCTCTTTCACTCGAACAGTACGAACTCCACGCTGTGCGTCGAAGGAGCGACCGTCGCGTGCACCGACGGCACGGGCTGTCCGGGGCAGCAACTCTGTAGCGACGGCAAACTCGGCGCGTGCACATGCGGAGCGACGGGTTCCGGCGGTGCCGGTGGCACGCCGCTCGGCAGTGGTGGCTCTTCCGTCGGCGGTCTTCCGGGAGCGGGCGGACAACTCGGCACCGGCGGCTTCGGCGCGGGTGGCTCCGGCGCAAGCAGCGTCGGTGGAAGCGCGGGCGACGCGGGCATCGCGCCGTCGAGCGGCGGAACACCGGACGCGGGACAGCCGGCGCCGGACAGCGGCAGCGGCTGTGCGACCGGCAGCTACGTGGGGACGTTGAGCGGCCCGTACGGCGGGGGCATCACGGGGACGAGCACCTTCATGGCAGATCTGACCTTCACGGTGGACGCTTCCGGAAATGTCTCGGGAACGCTCGCCGGAACGTCCGACAAGACGTCGAGCGCGACGCTGTACGGCATCATGAACTGCGCGACCGACGAAGTGACGATCTCCGTCGAGAAGGGGACGTACGGCACTCTCCCGCTCGGAGCGGGACAATACTCGGGGACCATGAACGGGTCGTACGATCCGTCGAGCCAAGCCTTCGTGAACGGCACCTGGAAGTTCACCGAGCCGAACTCGACGCGCGGCGGGCAAGGCGACTGGACCGCGCACGCCGACGGCATGCCGACACCGTGAGGTCCGGCGCGCCGGAACGCCGACGCGCGGCTCAGGCGTGAATCACGATCGGCGTGCCGCGGTCTTTGTTGATGACGCCGTGCCACCCGTCGGGAACCGGTGGATCGGTCCACTCGAAGAGCCACGCGCTGTCGTCGGGGGCGAGGTTGATACAGCCGTGGCTACGCACCTTACCGAATTGGTCGTGCCAGTAGGCGCCATGGAGCGCGTAGCCCTTGTGGAAATATTGGACGAACGGCACGTCGCGCAGGCTGAACGAGTCGCTCACGTCGTCGTCCGCGTCCATCGTCGCCGAGACGTGCTTCGTGACGATCATGAACGTGCCGCGCACGGTGGCCGGTGCCTTTTCGGGATCGGCGAGGCCCGCGAGACCGGTGCTCACCAAGGTCGCATAGACGGCCTTGTCGCCCTGGTACGCGACCAAAGATTGGTTCTTGATCGAGACGTCGATCCATTTCCGTTCGCCATCGGCGACGCTCGGGTACGTGGTGCGCTTTTCGAGGATGAGAGCGCTCGACACCGGGACGAACTCGCCGCCGCGACCTTCCCAGAACGTCACACCGTCGAAGATCACTTTTCGTCCGGTGAGCTTCACACCCTGCCGGAACGCGAAAGTGCCGACCGGCTTGAGGAGTCCGGGGCGCTCTTCGACGTAGCGGAGTGCCCACCTCTTGGTGATGAACGCGACCGGTAGATCTTCGTCGTCGCCGAGCACGACGCCGTGGAACTCGCTCGGCCGAACGAGCGTCGTGCGATCGAGGGGAATGAGGTCGAGCTCCGTCGTGAGCCCGAACGGACGCCCTTGCCAGTCGAAGACGCGCCCCATCGCGAAGCCCGCGTCGGGATCGGACTGTCCGGCTTGCACCGAACGGTGAAGGCCTTGCTCGGTGCCGTAAGGTTTGACGAGCGACGTCCCATTCTCGCGCGGGATGAAATCCGGCGGCGGCGCGAGCTCGCCCACCAACGCAGAGAGGCCCTCGCGTTTCACCGCTTCGTGCCACTCCGCGCCGCGCGCGGCGTACCCGGGCCCTTCGACGCGATTCATCTCCGCGGGCTCCGGCAATCTGAAATAGAAATGCGGCCCCGGGTTTCCGGCCATCGCGTAGAGATAGGGAAGGCCCGCGCCGCGCTTCGGGCGATCTTGCGCGGCCACGACGACGGGGTTCTGTAGATCGAGCGTCGCGCCGCGTCCGACGCAGACGAAGCCGCGCGGGTTGATGCGGTACCAGCCGCCCGGGCATCCGTCGTTTTTGACCTCGGGCCCGCGTCGCGGCACGATGGCTCCCGCGCGGAGGTACCCGTAGCGCGTCCGCTTGGAACCCGTGTCGCTGTAGATCCAAGTGCGCCACGCGATGCTCGCGATGAGATCGCCGGTCGGCTTGAACGGCAGATTGTCGCGCTCCGTGCCGAACTCGGGGGTCGCCAGACCCTGGGTGCCCGCTTCGGCGGAAGGCGCCGCCGAGACGACGCGTGGCGCGGTCGCCTTCCGTGCGACGAGCGCCCCCGGTGGCTCCTTCCCCGAGCACGCGAC
>DATBBD010000483.1:0-6790 GCA_036271175.1 Polyangiaceae bacterium
GCTTCGTCGGCCGTCGCGAGCGCCGACGATTCCTGATCGACGCGAGAACCGTCCGCGGCGAGCCACTCGAGGACCTCGACGGGTTCGTTCGACGCGTCGACGCCGGCCGCGACGAGTACGCGATCATCCGACAATCGAAGGGCACTTGGGTTTTTTCTGGCAACCTCCAAGTCGGTGAGCCCGCTGATGCGATATTGCCGGGTCGACGGGGAAATCGCTTCGAGGGTGCGCACCGGATTTCCGTCGGCGCCGACGCCGCCGACGAGCAACGTCTCGCCCGACGCGAGCACGACGGCCGCGTGATCGGCGCGCGGGCTCTCGAGCGCGACGCGGTCGTTTTGAAACGCGAGCGCCGCTGGGTCGAACACGTCCGCAGAATCGAGGGGCTCCGACGTCTCCGGATCGCGCCCGCCGGCGACCAGCAGATCCGCGCCGAACTCGGTGGTCGTCGCGGCTTCTCGGCGCGTGCGTGGCCCATCGTCCGACGGAATGACGGTCATCACTCCGGTGTCGACGTCGGCCGCGAGCGCCGACGTCGCGTCCGACGTGGTTCCGCCCGAGACGAGCACGAATCCGGAATCGGGTGCGACGCCGAAGGACTGACCCGACGCTTGCGTCGGGTAGCTCGAGCTCGCGGCGAGCGGGCACGTCGCGCCCGCGGGCCACAACGACACGCCGACATCGCCGGTATCGCCGACGTCGCCGATTCCGGTCCACTCGCCGAACCCGTTCGTCGCATCGGCGACGACGGCGCGAGTCGCGACGGGAATCGTGAGCGGCGCTGCGGCCGTGGACTCGTCGAGCACGGCGTGGGTCGTGAGCGACGGATCGAAGTCGCCGAGGGCGTCCAAATTGATTTGCGTCGACGGGGCGTCCGCGGCGGGCGCGCAGCCGGGGACCCAGTGGGCGCGGATATCTCGCAGCTCTTGCCGCGGCGCCGCCGTGCACCCGGCGACGAGCCAGACGCCCGCGATCGCAGTACGATGGGAACGGCGCTTGTTTCCCCAGATCTTCGGAAAATACGTTTTGGAGCGCGAGCTCGCTTCCGGGGGCATGGCGATCGTCTATCTAGCGACGCTCCGCGGAGCCGGCGGGTTCGAGAAGCGCCTCGTCGTGAAGCAAATCCGCGCCGAGCTCGCCTCGGACGCGGCGTTCGTCGACAGATTCGTCGCGGAGGCGAAGACGACGGTCGAGCTCAGTCACCCGAACATCGTGCCGGTGTACGAGCTGGGCGTCGAGCAAGGCGTCTACTTCATCGCGATGGAGCTCGCTTTGGGGGTCACCCTCGCCGAGCTCCTTCGTGAGTCGGGGCGGCTCTCCCCGGAAGAAGGCGCATACCTCGGCGTGGAGATTTGCCGCGCGCTCGACTACGCGCACCGAAAGATGGGCATCGTGCACCGGGACGCGACCCCGCGGAATGTGCTCATCGACGAAGAGGGCGCGGTCCGGCTCATCGACTTCGGCATTGCGGCGCCGGTGAGCACCGACGGCTCGGCGCGCGAGCGGGTCTTCGGTTCTCCCGGACACATGCCGAAGGAGCAACTTCGCGGGGGTCGCCTCACGCCGGCGACCGACGTGTTCGCCGCGGGCGCGCTGCTCTACGAATCCTGGACGTCGGTCGCGCCATTTCGCCGGGCGACCCGGGCCGAGAGCGACGCGGCGCTCGAAGCGACGCCGCCGAAGCTCTCCGACGTCGATGCGCGGCTCGCTCCGCTCGACGACGTCGTGCTCCGCGCCGTGGCCGTCGAGGCCGCGGATCGGCCGCAAACCGCCGACGATCTCGCGCGTCCGCTTCGCGAATTTCTCCGAAGCGCCGACCTGGGCGACATCGCCCGCCGCCTCGGCGAACGCGTTCAGGCCGCGCGCGATCGCGGCAAAGCTCCGCGAACCGAACCCATCACCGCCGACGAGTCGAAGACCGGGGTGCGCCCCAGCGTGCCGCCGACGCCGGTCACGCCGGCGACCCGCGCGTCGAAGGATTTCGTCACCGAGACCTTCGCGACGCGCGAAATCGTCGACCGGCGCACGTCGCGACCGCCCCCGCCGGACGATGCGACGCCAGCGACGTCGGGAACGCCAGAGACGGCGACGCCAGCGTCGTCGCGAGGCGCAGCGGTGCGGTCGGACGCTCACGCCGACGAGCGCTCGAATTCCGTCGTCGTGCCGGCGAACGCATCGGCAGGAACGCGCGACGCGCCGGACGGCGCCGGAAGCGAATCGCCGCGGCATGCACCACGACGACGAACGGTGGTCTGGCTATCGCTGCTCGTCGCCGTTGCGACCACCGGCGTGGTCATTTCCGCAATCCGTGGCCGTCCTTCGGCGCGCTCGGCGACGCCTGTCGCGACCGCCGGCGCGACGCTCGGTGCCGAGCCGCGAACCGATCCGCGCCCCGCGGAGCTCGCGCCGACGACTGTCGCGCCCGTCGCGCCCGTCACGCCAAGGGCCGGGCTCGCGGGGTCCTCCGTCGCACCCGTGGCATCGCCCTCCGCGGCTCCTATCGCGCTTCCGCGACTTGGCCTAGCCGTGCCCTCCGCGTCCGCGCGTCCCGTCGGATCCGCTGAGGCGAACGCCTCTCCGGAGACGGCCGAATCGGCAGAGGCATCGCCGCGATCGCAAGCGGCGGTGTTCAGTCTGACGTCGGATCTGCCGGCACGCGTCGTCGTGGACGGGGCCGCAGCGGGCACCACGCCGATTCGGAGCTTGCGGCGTCCTGCCGGGGCGCACGTCATCGTGTTTTCGAGCGTCGAGCTCGGGGAACGACTCACGGCGAACGTCGACGCGAAGCCCGGGCAGAGCGTCGGCGTCCACGCCGAGTTCACGCGCCCGACGCCGATGCTGCGGATCCGATGAGACCGACTATTCGTGCGCTTGGTCGACGAAGCTCGGCTCGAGGGCGCCGATCCGTCGCAACGCTTCGTAGAGCGCGATGGCCACCGAGTTGGCCAGATTGAGAGAGCGCACGGCGCCCAGGGTGGGAATACCGACCACGGCGTCCGGGTGGCGCGCCAAAAGGTCGTCGGGGAGACCGACGCTTTCCTTTCCGAAGACCAGCGCGTCGCCTACGGCGAACGGGACGTCGAGATAGCTTCGACGTGCCTTTCCACTGAAGAGCCAGAGGCGGGCCGGGCGCTCCGGGCGGGCGAGGGCCGCTTCGAGCTCGGCGAACGAATCGTGCGTGTGGAGTTCCACGAGCGGCCAATAGTCGAGGCCGGCGCGGCGCACGGCGTGGGCGTCGATCGAGAACCCGAGCTTTCCCACCAGATGCAAGGGCGAGCAGGTGGCGGCGCAGAGCCGGGCGACATTGCCGGTGTTGGGTGGAATCTCGGGTTCCACCAGGACGACGTGGAAAGGGCGTTCTCGGGCGGCCGCACGGAGCCGATGTGTGTGCGTGGGCTCGGCGACGAACGGCATTCGAACGGCTCTTTCGAGCGGACCTTCGCACGATAACCCGCTTGTCGCTCGCCGAGTCGGCGCGCGCGACGCCGAAACTGGCCGAATGCCGCCTGGTCCTTACTTTTCGCGTGCTTGACGGCGCTCCCGCCGCGAAAGTAGCCTCGTCCTGGCGGAGTGAACCGTGGTTAAGCGCTTTCACCTGTTCGGTCTCGGTGCTGCGGGGAGCCTTCTACTCCTCTCGCCAGCGGCATTCGCGAGCGACTCGATGAACCCCGCGCTGAGCCGGCTGGTGCTCGACCACCGCTGTAACGCGACCAACGTCGGTGACGGGTCGTTCTCCGGTTATGTCACCGGCATTTCGTCGGGCAAGCCGAACAACCTCGGACAATTCAACGACGGGCCCGACCGCGCGCTCTATTTCAATTCGACGGGGCGCGACTCGTGCGTGCCGGACAACGTCGCGTTCAAGCGACTCATGAGCCAGTGGGGGTTCGCCCTCGCGCCGACCGCGATGCACCCCGCGCGCACGACCGGCTACGGCGGGTTTCATTTTTCGATCGAGGCGACGTACACCAACATCAACAACGACGCGGACTACTGGAAGCTCGGTACCGAAGGGCCGCGAGATCCCTCTTCGAACCGCGCCTCGGCGATCAACGCGAGCCCGCCGGGCGTCATTTCGACGTACTCCGCGCGCGTTCGAAAGAGCTTCGGCTTCGGCCTCGAGGTCGGCGGCCAGGTCGGCTTCATGCCGAGCACGACGATTCTCACGGGCGGCGCGGACGTGCGCATGGCGATCCTCGAGGGCTTTCGCACCGGCGTGCTCGGGTACTTCCCGGACATCGCCGTCGGCGCCGGCGTGCGAACGATCACTGGCACGCCCGAGTTCCAATTGACGACCGTCGGCCTCGACGTGCAGCTTTCGAAGCCGTTCACGATCGCGAGCCAATCGGTACTGACGCCGTGGGTCGGCTATCAGTATCTGTGGATCTTCGGCGACTCTGGCCTGGTGGACACGACGCCGGCGACCGACGCGGTCGGCTATTGCCACTATGCGGGCACGAACTCGCCGGGCAACGCCGACGTTTCGAAGAAGTCCGGCTCGAACCAGATCTACGACGGCCAACCCGTGTGCGCCGGGGGTTCGCCGCTCGACTTCAACAACAACGTGGTGTTCGACAATGCTCGCCTCGAACGGCAACGGATCATGTTCGGACTGTCGTACCGCTACGAGATCGTGGAGTTCGGCGCGGAGTTCATTACCGATCTGGTGAGCCCCTCGGACGCGCAGGTCGGCGGCGACAGCACTCAGGTTCCAACCGGGCCGGGGACGTCGAAGACCGTCACCGACAAGCAAGCGCTCGCGGGCGAGCCGCGGCAGTGGACGCTCGTGCTCAATCTCGGGGCCGCGTTTTAGAGCCCATCTCCTCTAGGAGATGGGTGCTCTTCGTGACTCGTCTTCGAGGGGCTCTGCCCCTCGCCCCGACCGAGTGAATCGGATCGGGGCCCCGCTCCCTGGTTTGGGGCCCCAACCCCGAACGAGTGCTTGGGGCGCGATCACGCGGCTTGGATGCCGCGCATCTTCGGGTGCCAAGAAACGACGCGATTTCGCCCGGTGCGCTTCGCGGCGTAGAGCGCCTCGTCGGTCGACTTGAAGAGCGCGTCCCAGTCGGCGCCGCCGCGCGGATACGTCGCGACGCCGATGGAGCAGGTGACGCGCAGCGAGACGCCTTTGGCGTGAAACGTGGTCGCGGCGAGCTCGGCGCGGATGCGCTCGGCGAGGAGCTCGGCGCCCTTGGCGTCGGTTTCTTCGCACACCACCGCGAATTCTTCGCCGCCGAATCGGCCGACGGCGTCGGTGTCGCGCTTGGTTCGGCGAAGGACGTCGGCGAACCCCTTGATCACGAGATCGCCGACGTCGTGGCCGTGGGTGTCGTTCACCTTCTTGAAGAAGTCGATGTCGCACACCAGCGCGCTGAGCGGTTTCTCGAATCGTTCGGCGGATTTAATCTTCTGCTTGGCGAGCTCGCTCAAGGTCCGCTTGTTGAAGAGCCCGGTGAGTCCGTCGGTCGTCGCGAGGTCTTCGAGTCGCTTCACCATGCGCGCGTTCGCGAGCGAGACCGCGATGTGCCGTGAAAGGACCTCGAGGGTCGGCCGAACCGAGTCGCCGAACGCACCCTTTTGGTTCGAGCCGAGCACCAAGGTGCCGAGCGTGTTGTCGTGGACGACCAGCGGTAAGACGACGAGCGCCGGCATGTCCGGGGGTCGGATCTTCCGCGTGAAGACGACCTGACGCGCCGGATCGTAGTCGCCGCGATACGGGAGCGGATGTCGATTCGCGACGACCATCGAGACGAGGCCGCCGTTGTGCCGGAAGGTTTGCCCCACGAGCTCGGCGGCGCCCTCTCCACTCGCCGCACAGATCTCGTGCTCGCCCTCCTTGTTCTGGCGATCGAACAAGGTGACCACCGCGAAGTCGAACGCCGCGAATTCGCGTGCCGAGCTGACGCCGGCTTCGATGACCTGTGCTTCGGTCGTCGCTTCGGCGAGCAGATCGACCGCGCGGTACAACTTGCCTTGCTCGACCTTCGCGCGCTCGAGCTGGACGAACACGCGCTCGTTTTCGATGGTTCGAAGGACGAAATCCGTGACGCCGGAGAGCAGCGTCAAATCCGACGCGGAGAACCCTTCGGCGTGCTCGCGATCCACGACGAGGAGCCCGCGCGAGTGCCCGTGCTCGCGCACCGGCACGACGCACACCGATTCGATCGCGGGCGCAACGGCGTAGAACGGCACTTGCCGGCGCACCCGAGAACCGAGGAGCGTCACCGATTCGCCGCTGCGGAGCGCCGCCCCGAAGAGACCCTCCGCCGCATGGAAGGGGCCGCGGACGATCTCGGGGTCGTCGGTCGAGATCTCGCGGAGGAGCAGCGCCGACTCTTGCTCGGTGTTCCACAATAGCGCGGCGCTCCGCGCCCCGACGGCCTTGCGGACCAGTGCCAGCGCGAACTCGAGCGTCTGATGGATCTGGTCGATGCTCGAGCGGAGCAACCGGTCCGCGTCCCCGCGCGGCACCGACGCTCGTGGGCTCGACGCGGGCGGGGCCGCCGTCGTGGGCGCGCCGATGAGTCGATAGGACCGCGCGTCGTCTCGCATCTTCTGGATCTCGCCGTCGAGATGAGCGCGCGACAGGCGTCGCACGCGCGCGATTTCGGCGCGAAAGACGAAGAGGTTCAACGTCGCGAACGCGGCGATCAAGACGGCGTGCGGCACGAGCGACGCGAGCGATCGATCCGGGACGGTGACGTCGAGCGCCGTCTCGAGCGCGATCGCCGAGACGATGGTGACGAGCGCCGCCGGCGGCTTGGTGAACGCGGCCGCGAGCATGACGAGC
>DATBBD010000484.1:0-10280 GCA_036271175.1 Polyangiaceae bacterium
AGCAACGAGGACGACGTTCGGCGGATGTTCGCGGATGCCGTCCACCGGCTCGGCACGCTCGACATCGTCGTCAGCAACGCCGGCATCCAGAAAGACGCGAGGTTCGTCGATATGACGCTCGAGGATTGGAACGCCGTATTGAGCGTCAACCTCACCGGCGGCTTTCTCTGCGCTCGCGAAGCCGCGCGCGAGTTTCTCAGACGCGGGATGCGGCGCGAGGTTTCGCGCGCCCTCGGCAAGATCATCTTCACGAGCTCGGTGCATCAAGTGATCCCCTGGTCGGGGCACGTCAACTACGCGACGACCAAGGGCGGCATGGAAATGCTGATGAAGAGCGTCGCCCAGGAGCTCGCGCCGGAGCACATTCGCGTGAACGCGGTCGCGCCCGGCGCCATCAAGACGCCGATCAACCACGCCGCCTGGGCGACGCCAACGGCGGAAGCGTCGCTTTTGAAGCTGATTCCAAGCGGCCGAGTCGGCGAACCCGTCGATGTCGCCAACGTCGTCACGTGGCTCGCGTCCGACGAAGCCGATTACGTCTGTGGTGCGACGGTGTTCGTCGACGGAGGGATGACGCTCTATCCTGGATTCGCCACCGGGGGCTGATACGCTCCGCGGAACGAGCGGGCCGCGGCGATGGCCCCCCGTCGGAAGGAAACAACGATGAAGGTCGCAGACGTGATGACGAAAGACGTGCTCTGGCTCGAGGCGGACGAGCCCGTCAGCCTTGCGGCGTGGACCATGGCGGCCGAGTTCATCTCGGGTGCTCCGGTGCGAGATCGCGCCGGAAAGCTCGTGGGAGTGCTGTCCAACGCCGATGTCGCGCACCACGTTGCACCGGTCATGAACACTCGAGTCTCCGCGATGATGACCCCGGCAGTGGTGTCCATCTCCGAAGGGGCGTCGCTCGGAGAAGCGGTGCGGCTGTTCGCCGAGCGCGGCATTCACAGGATCGTCGTCACCGGGTCGACCGGAGCCGTGGTGGGGGTGCTCACGGCCCTCGACGTGCTTCGGGGTATCCATCTATCCGGCGACTCCGCGCTGCTCTCCAAGTGAGCGATCGGCCACTCGCCGAACGCGAGCGGACAAGCGAAACAGCGCCGATCTTCGCGCGTCGATAGCCTCACCCGATGTTCGACTTTTTCAAGCGGCGCCGGCGTGCGGCGCTCCGGATTACGCCGCTCTCCCCGGCGGAGGTCGCCATCGTTCGAAAGAACGTCCCTTACGTCTCCGCGCTCGACGACGCCGACCGAGCCGAACTCGCCGGGCTCGTCCGGATCTTCCTCGCCGAAAAGTCGTTCGAAGGCTGTGGCGGCCTCGAGCTCACCGATGAAATCAAACTGACCATCGCCGCGCAGGCCTGCCTCCTGCTTCTCCATCGCGAGAACGACATGTATCCCAATGTCGACGCGATCCTCGTCTATCCCGGCGCGTATCGCGCGCCGCCGCGGGCGCGTGAAGACGGGATCGTCATGGACGGCGAACAAGCGCTCCTTGGCGAATCGTGGACGCGCGGCGTCGTCGTCTTGGCGTGGGACCACGTGAAGTCGGGAGCCGCACAGCCCGCCGACGGACAAAACGTCGTGCTCCACGAGTTTGCGCACCAGCTCGACGGCGAGGGTGGCCTCATGAACGGCACGCCGGACCTCGGCGCGCGCGGGAGATACACATCATGGGCTCACGTGCTCGGTGACGAATTCGCCGAGCTTTCGCGGAACCTTCGTGCGGGTTCCGGCACCGACATCGACCCCTACGGAGCGACGAGCCCTGCCGAGTTCTTCGCCGTGATCACCGAAATGTTCTTCGAGAAGCCCCGCCAGCTCAAGCAGCGACATCCGCAGCTCTACGGCGAGCTCGCGACGTTTTACGTTCAGGATCCGGCGGCGCGCCTGCAGCGCGACAATTCGTCGTGAGAGACTGAGCGCCATGTCGCACGTGTCGCGGAAGCTGTCCGGTTCGATCGAAGGGGCCCTCGCCGGCGGCGGCGATCCCGCGACATCGCCGCTTTACGTATTCGGTCCCTTCTTGGCGTTGCTCGCCTCCGCGGGCGCGGTCGAGGTGTCGTTCGGCGCGGCGCTGTGGCTCGCCGTCTTCACCGTCGCGACCGTCTCGGCCATGTATCGCCTGGTCATGTCCTGGGTCACCGACGGCAGCGGTGGCAGCGGGCTGAGCGAAGAGGAGTTCGGCCCCTGGGCGGTCAAGGTGAACGCGAGCATCACGGTCGTCGAATATACGCTCACGTTTCTCGTGAGCATGGCGGCGCTCGTGACGTTCATCGCCGATCGCGTTCCGGCGCTCGACGCGGCCGTGTTCGGCATTTCGTTCCGCACCGTCCTCGCGGTCCTTCTCAGTATCGTGACGGGTGCCGTCGTGAATCGCGGCCCGAGGATCACGGCGCGCGCGTTCGGCCCCGCGACGGCCGCGGTGCTCGTCCTGCTGTGGGGCATGATCATCACGACGATCTGGAAGTTCGGCTTCCATTTGCCCGCGCTTCACCTCCGAGCGTTCTCCGGAAAATACGCGAACGTCACGCTCGGCGGCTACGCTCGCATCCTCGCGTTGATGACGGGCATCGAGATCTTCGCGAATCTCGTGACCGCGTACGAGGGCCCCGCCCAGCGGAGGAGCAACAAGGCCTTCGGCAGCTTGCTCATCATCATGGGGACCACGTGCTTGACGATGCTCGTCGTGGGCCCCGCGATCCGGGATCTCTCGAACCCCCTGAACCCGGATGTTTCCGTATTCACGCAAACGATGGACAGGCTCCTTCCGGGTCCACTCGCGGAGCTCGGGACCATCATCGGCGTCGCCGTCTTGCTTTCGGCCGCTGCGGCGAGCGCGCAGGGGCTCCAGAACCTGGCGCTCGGCCTTCGGTACCGGCACTACATTCCGGCCGGTCTCGGGAAGCGGAACCGCTTCGAGGTCGCCGATCGTCCGGTCTGGGTCGAGGTCGGCGTTTGTGTGGCGTGCTTCTCCGCCTTCGGAACCGACGAGGAGACGTACCTCGCGCTCTACGCTGCTGGCGTGTTCGTCCTGCTGAGCTTGACCGGTTGGGCGTCGGTGAAACGGCTCGTCCGCGAGCTCCGCGCCGCGCCATCCTGGGGTCATGTCGTCGCATTGATCGCGACGATCGTCGCTGCCGGGCTCACGTCGTTCGCGACGGTGATCATCTTCGACGAGCGCTTTCGGGAGGGCGCCTGGATCTACCTGCTGCTCGTCCCCGTCCTTTACGTCGCGTTCGGCACGTTCCGGAAGAGACTCGGCGCCCCGAAGACCATCGACGATCGCCTCGGGCGCTTGCTCTCGAGCGGTTACATATCGCCGCAAGGGGACGATACGGCTCCCACCGGCGTCGCGTTCGATCACATCCTGATTCCGCTCGATCGGACGCCGTTCACGGAGCAGTCGCTTCCCGTCGCGCGGATGCTCGGGGAAGCCTACGGTTCGAAGTACACGCTCCTGACGGTCGTCGACGCCGCGGCGGATGGCCATGACGGCGCTGCTGAGCTCGAACATCGGAGCGCGCTCGCATATCTGACGGCTGTCGCCAACGATCTCGGGCCGAGCGCTTCACTCGAAGTTCGCTCCGGCGAGGCCGCTCCGGAGATCGGCAAGATGGCTCGGAGCGGCCACATCGACGCCGTCGTCATGACCACCCATGGTCGCTCGGCGTGGAAGGCGTGGCTTCCGTCGAGCATCACCTCCAAGGTCATCTATCAGACGACCCCGCCGCTCATTCTGGTGAGGCCGACCGATTCCTGGCGCAGCACGAGGACGCGCTTCGAGCGCCTCCTCGTCGCGCTCGACGGGTCGCCCGTTGCCGAACAGGTGCTCCCTTTCGTTCCGGCGCTTTCGGACAGGTTCCACGGCGAGGTCATCCTGTTCTCCGCCGCCGAGGGAGCCGAATCGGACGGCTTCGTGTCGAATCTTCGGCAATACCTCGAGCGTCTCGCCGCGGAGCTCGGCAAGAAAGGAGTCCGGACGCGCGTGGTGGTCGAGAACGGGGCGCCCGCCAACGCGATCGTCCGCCTCGCGGAGTCCGAGGAGCGCGATCTCCTCATGCTCGTCAGTCATGGCCGAGGAGGGGTCGAACGACAAGCGCACGTGCGTCTCGGCAGCGTTGCGGCTCACCTCGTCAGAGAGTCGCCGTGCCCGGTCTTCCTCGTGTCGGCGCTCGAGCCCCCCTCTGCGTAGATCGCGCCGGACCGGCTTGGTACAGCCGAATCACGATGTCAAAGCTGTACGTCACCGATATTCCGTCGATGGTCGAGAAACTCGTCGAAAAGCTCGAGACCTGGGTTCAGGACTTCGTCGTCATGCTGCCGAACCTCGTCCTGGCCTGCGTGGTCGTCGCGGCGAGCGTCGTCGTTTCTCGCTGGTCGCTGCCGTTGATCGAACGAGTGCTGAAACGGCTGACCGGCAACGAGCCGGTCAGCAAGCTGCTTGCCTCGCTCGGCAGGCTCGGCCTGCTCGCCGTGGCGGCGCTGCTCGCGCTCGGCCTGTTGCACCTCGACAAGACCGTCACTTCGGTCCTCGCCGGCGTCGGGGTCCTGGGATTGGCACTCGGGTTTGCATTTCAGGACATCGCCGCGAACTTCATGTCGGGCTTCATCATGGCGCTTTACCGACCCTTCGAGGTGAACGATCTCGTCGAGGTGGCGGACAAGAAGTGCAGGGTCGTCCGCGTCGAACTTCGCGCGACCGAAGTGGAAACCCTCGACGGACTCAGCATTCTCGTTCCCAACAAAGCGATATTTCAGAACCCGATCATCAACTACACGCGTACTCGCTTCCGGCGCATGGATCTGTCCATGGGAGCGAGCTACGGCGACGACATGGAGAAGGTACGGAGCACCGTGCTCGCCGCGGTGCGCGACGTGCCGAAGCGCGACCCGGAGCGTGAGCCCGAGCTCTTCTTCGACTCGTTCGGCGACAGTTCGATCAATTTCCAGCTTCGCATCTGGCTCCTCGAGTCGACCCAGCCGGTCTACATGGCCGCGCGCTCCGAGGCGATGATCGCGATCAAGAAGGCGTTCGATCGCGAGGGCATCACCATCCCGTTCCCCATTCGGACGCTCGACTTCGGTGCCGGCGGCGTCGGTGGGGAGCGGCTCGACGCCATGAAATTGGAATGGGGCGGCTCGCGCGCGAAGGAACCAAGCTGACGAAGACCTTCTCTGCCTCGCGCGCGACCCGCGCCGCCTATCCGCCGACGAGCATGTCGACGCGGCGGTCCTTCGCCCACGAGGCTTCGTCGGTTCCCGTCGCGTCGAGCGCGCCTCGCGACGTCGAAGCGATCTTTCGCGCCGAGAGTCCCTCCGTTTCCATGTACATGGCGACGCTGTCCGCGCGTCGTCCGCCGAGCACCATGTTGTATTCGGCCTCACCGCGCGGGTCCGCGTGCCCGATGAGTTTCATGGGTCGATCAGCGAGCGGTCCGCTTTCGAAGCACTGCGCGATCTTTCCGAGGACGGTCCGATCTCGTGAAGTGATATTCGCCGAATCGAACGCGAAATAGGCGTCGTCGTCGGAGAGCCCGCACTTCTTGCGGATCTCGTCCGAAATCCGAATTTGCGAGCGAGAAGGGACATCGCTCGGTTTCTCTCTCGAGGCGGTTTTCGTGGTCGTCTGTTCGGCAGCGGACGGCGCGGCCGGCGGCCGCTCGGTCGTCGAAGAACAGCCGGCGGTGAGTCCAATCAGCGCAACTAGTGCGGTACTACGCGTGAGCATGGTCGTACTCCTTCCAACCCGAAACGGCGCGAGTCGTGACCGGATGCCCCGGATCACCCACGCCTGTCCTCGCAAACAACCGGAGGCGCGCGACCATTCCAGACCGGTTTCCATCGGCTTTGCCGTTGCGCTTTATTTCGATTCGACCGATGCGTAAGGCAATTCATGGCACGAGCAATTGTGGATCCGCGGCCCCGCGGTGAGACGGCCTGGGGGGGCCGGCGGCCTCCTTCACGCGCTTCTAAACGGATCGCGGCGGGCAAACATCCGCCGTTGAGTACTTTCGCCCTCGCCGCGCTTGCCGTGCTTCTCGGCGTCGTCGCGGGCCTGGGCGCCTACGGCTTTCGAGCGCTCATTGCCTTTTTCCACGACCTCCTGTTTCTCGGGACGCTGTCGATTCACTATGAGACGAATCAGCACACTCCGCCGAGTCCGTGGGGACTCGGCATCGTATTCGTGCCGGGGATCGGTGCCCTCGCGGTCGTTTTTTTAGTCGAGAATTTCGCGCCTGAAGCGAAGGGGCACGGCGTCCCCGAAGTGATGGACGCCATCTATTACAAGAAGGGCGTCATTCGACCGATCGTCGCCGCCGTCAAATCGTTCGCGTCGGCGATCTCGATCGGGAGCGGCGGGTCGGTCGGGCGGGAAGGACCGATCATTCAAATCGGCGCCGCGTTCGCCTCCTCCGTCGGTCGCTTGGCGGGTGCGTCGCGCTGGCAGCTTGCGACACTCGTGGCCGCGGGCGGTGGCGCTGGAATCGCGGCGACCTTCAACACGCCGATCGGCGGCGTGCTCTTCGCCGTCGAGGTCTTGATGCACGAAGTGAGTGTGCGAACGCTCGTTCCGGTCACGCTCGCTACCGCGACGGCCACATACGTCGGCCGCTTCTTGCTCGGGAGTCATCCCGCCTTCGAAGTCCCCGCGCTGCGTCTCCCCGTGGCGTCGAGCATCGTCCTTCTTCCCGCCTACCTGGTGCTCGGGTGCGTCATGGCGGTCGCCTCTGCCGCGTTCATCCGAGCGCTATACGGCGCCGAGGACTTCTTCGAAAAATGGCTTCCGAAGCGCCCATACGTTCGTCACGTGGTCGGAATGCTGGGCGTCGGTGTCCTGGCGGCGGCGTTCATGCGAGTCGCCGGTCACTACTATGTCGAAGGAGTCGGCTATGCGGCGATTCTCGACATTCTCTCGGGTACGCTCCAGGGCGTCGGTTTCTTGTTGGTGCTCGCGGCGGCGAAGCTTCTTGCTACGTCGCTGACGCTCGGGTCGGGCGCATCCGGCGGGGTCTTTTCGCCGTCGCTCTTCATGGGGGCAGCGCTCGGCGGCGCGTACGGCATCGTGCTGCGGCACCTGTTCCCGGCGCTTCCGATCGAACCCGCGGCATTCGCGCTCGCGGGAATGGCGGGCATCGTCGCGGGTGCAACGGGAGCAGCGCTGACGGCGATCGTCATGATCTTCGAAATGACCCTCGACTACTCCGTGGTGCTGCCGATGACGTTGACCGTCTCGGTGAGCTACGGCCTGCGTCGATACATCTGCACGGACAGCATCTATACGATGAAGCTCACCCGGCGCGGTGAGTACATGCCCCAGGCACTACAAGCCAATGCGCATCTCGTTCACCACATCTCCGACATGACCCTCGATGAGGCGACGGAGATGCCGGCGAACACCCCCGTCGCCCAGTTCGACATGGACGAAGAGGAGCGGATCCCTTTCTGCACCGTGCTCGTCGACGGCAATCGCGTGACCGGCGTGCTTCCGCGCGAATGGGTGCTGGGCCACGTGAACAAGCTTCGCGCAGGCGCCACCCTCGGCGACGGAGCGCTCAAGGATTACGTCACCATCTCGAAAGACGCTACGATCGTCGATCTCGTCGCGCTTCTCATGGCGTCGCATGCTTCTCTGGCGGTGGTCCTGTCGTCGGTCAATCCGGAGGACACCCCGACGGTGCTCGGTGTCGTCACCAAGGCAGGGCTGGCCGAAACGTTCGCGGAGGGGATGGAGCTTTTCGGCGATTGATCCGGTCATCAGGGGGCACGGGGTAGCCGAACCTCGAAGGTCGATCCCGTGCCGAGCTCGCTCGAGAGCGTCACCTCGCCGCCGTGCGCTTCGACCACGGCTTTCACGAGTGAGAGCCCGAGCCCGAGGCCGCGCGCGCCGCGGCTCCGATCGGCCCGAAAGAGCCGGTCCCAGACGTGGGCGCGGTCCTCCGGTGCGATTCCGATCCCGGTGTCCGTCACGCGGAAGATCGCCGACGTTCCCGACTCGAGCACGCAAACTTCGACGCGGCCGCCGGCGGGCGTGTACTTGACGGCGTTGTCGATCAAGTTCGCGCACACCTGGGTGATCCGGCGCCGATCGGCGAAAATCTCGGCGTTTGCGGCGATGTGCGTGACGATCCCGACGCCGCCTTCCTTCGAGACGAGGTCGTAGAGATCGACCGCCTCGCGAGCGATCGCCCCGAGGTCTTCCCGGTGCTTGTCGAGCCGCATCGCGCCGGCTTCGGCCTCGACGATATCGGTCAACGTCGTCAGCATGCCGAGCACCAGATCCGATTCTTCGATGACTTCCGCGAGGGCGTCGCGTTCGTGAGCGGTGTCGGGGGCACCACGGAGCGCGAGTTCCGCGCCCGCGCGGAGGCGGGTCAACGGCGTTCTGAGATCGTGAGCCACGTTGTCCAGCGATTCGCGCATCGCCTTCACGAGGCTCTCGTTCTTCGCGAGCATTCGATTGAAAAGCGCGCTCAGGTGCGCCAGCTCGTCGGTCGAAGCTCGGGTCTCGACGCGAAGGCCCAGATCCCCCGACCGGACGATCCGTTCGGTCGCTTCGGCGAGCGCGGTGACCGGGCGCAAGGTACGACGAGTGATGAACGTCGCGCCGAGGATCGCCAGGCCGAGTCCTGCGCCGAAGATGAGCCACGACGTTTCGCGCAGCTCGCGAAACAGATGGTCGGCGCCGTCGTCGTGCATCGCGATGGACAAGGTTCGCTGCTGGGAGACCTGGGTCTTCGCGACGTGCCACGCCGGAAAGGGAGCGGCGTGCGGGGCGCGCTCACCCGACGTCACGGCGACGCGTCGAGAGTCTTCGTCGGATGAGACGCCGAACAACTCCACGTCGCGCTCGTCGGTGAGCCGCAGCGCGAACCGCGACGCGGGCGCCGGAGAGCAATCGAACATGGCGCGCAGCGCGTCCGTCCCGCCGCTCTCCAGGGCTTGCCGGTAGCGTTCGAGGGCCCCTTCGGCCGAACGATTGCCTTCCCGCTGCACTGAAGTTTCGAGGCGCAAGGCGAAGACGAACGCCGCCACGAAAAACGACCCGACGATGACGAGCACGTACCAGAGCGCGAGCCGCGCCGACAGCGACCGCCAAGCTCGCTTTGCGCTGCCTGCGCGACGCGAGCTACTCGGTGCGGAGGACATAGCCGATCCCGCGCAGCGTGTGGATCAGCTTCTTCGGAAAGTCCCGATCGATCTTGGACCGAAGGCGGCTGACCAGGACGTCGACCACGTTGGTCTGCGGGTCGAAGTGGTAGTCCCAAACATGCTGCAAGATCATCGTCTTCGATAGGACTCGACCTCGATTGCGCATCAAGTACTCGAGAAGGATGAACTCCTTGGTTTGCAAATCGATGTCGCGTTCGCCGCGGCGGACTCTGCGCGATACGACGTCGAGCGTGAGGTCCGCGACTTCGAGGTGGAGGGGGGACTCGGAAGCCGGGGCGGCGCGGCGCATCAGAGCTCCGACTCGCGCGAGTAATTCGGCGAACGAAAACGGCTTGGTGAGGTAATCGTCGGCGCCCGCTTCCAGACCGTGCACGCGATCGTCGACGGCAGCGCGCGCGCTGAGCACGATGATCGGAACCTTATTCTTCGACTCTCTCAGGGCGCGGATGATCGAGATCCCGTCGCGCTCCGGGAGCATCAGGTCGACGATGGCGAGCTCCACCCCTGGTTGCCGCGCGAGATTCAGTCCCTCGTCGCCGCGCCGGGCCCACGAGACGACGTGCCCCTCTTCGCGCAACCCCTGGCTCACGAAGGCGCCGATCTTCTCGTCGTCTTCGATGAGCACTAAGTGCATCGTATTTGTTCCGATCAGATGTGCGCGCCCACGACCGATTCGAGCACGCGGGAGGCTACCCATCCGCGCGCGCCGTCGCGATCACGAACTTCGACGTAGTCACCGTAGCGCGGGCCGATATCGACAACCACCCCCGCGGACAGATCCGCCGTGGCTCCCGCGCCGGCATACGGCGCAACCAGAACCCCGGAGGGTCCGGTCACGACGGCGAGCTCGCACGCTCCGCGGTTCGATTCGACGAGGCCGCCCGCGCCGAGCAAGAACGCGACACCGGACGCGACGACGACCCGGCGCGCGAACCGCGCGTCGCCTCTTCCGGCGACGAGGGCAGAAAGACCCAGGCCCGCAATCCACCCGAACGCGACGGTCAGAAATGCCCACTCCCGCGGCGTGATCCAGCGGACGGCCCGGGCGATCGGCGTTCCGGGGTCGGGAACGCCGAGCCGGGCGAGCGCCGAGCGGACGAAGCTCGT
>DATBBD010000485.1:0-2475 GCA_036271175.1 Polyangiaceae bacterium
GCGCGCTCCGTCACGCGCATCGCCGCGCCGAGCGATCCGCTGCCCGCCGCCCGCGTCGCGGAATAGGCGGCGTTCTCTCAACGCCGTCGTCCGTCGGGACGGCGGCGCCGAAGCGACTCACCCGGCAGGTCGGCGAGCGATGATGCGTTGATTCGACGTCGCCAAGCCGGCCTTCGAGCGCACCGTGTCGAGCGTGACGAACGCGCCGAGAAGGAGTGGGTTCTTGTAGTGGAAGAACTTCGCGAACCACGACGGGTAGCCGCGATCGAGGAAGTAGTTGCCGAGCGAGATGGTCCACGCCGAAGTGCTGATGAGGTGTTCGGCACTGTCCACCGTGAAACCGGAGCGCGTCATCAACGACGCGAGCGACTCCGCCGAGAACAGGTGGAAATGACGGGGGAAGTGGTAGTGCCCCCACCAGCGCTTTCGAAATAGGGCGTAGTCGAGTCCGGCGACGTTCGGCGTCTCCACGACGAAAATGCCGCCAGGCCGCAACAAAGAAAAGACGCGGCGCGCGATCACCGACGGATCTTCGACGTGCTCGAGGAGCTGCAACATGACGACGCAATCGAAGGTGCCGTCTTCGAGCGTCGCGTCCTCGATTCGCCCTCGATGAGCGGTGAAGCCGCGCGCGCGGCAGCGCTCGACGGCCTTGCCGTCGTAGTCGATGCCTTCGAGCTCCCAATCCGCCGGCCCGAAGTCGCGCAGCACCTGGAGAAAACGTCCGTCGCCGGCGCCCACGTCGAGGATGCGCTTTTTTCCGGGTCCGAGCGCGCGTCGATACACGTCGACCTTGCGCCCTTCCCACACGCGCTGCGCGCGCGCGACGACGCTGCCCGTCTCCGAGAGCGTGTAGTAGTTGTCGGGATAGATGACGCCGAGGTCCGCCGCTCGCGGACGCGGGTTCAGGTACACGTGCCCGCAGCGACGGCATCGAACGAAGCGAAACGCGTTCGCCGCGGTGTTGTATTCGAAGTCGTAGCCGTACGCTTCGGGGGCGGAGTCGTCGGCGCCGCAGAGGGCGCACGCGGCGTCAACGAGCGCGAGCGTCGCTGCGTTCGAGCCGTGCGGATTCTTGCCAGCTTCCGAAAACTCGGTGTTCGACGGGGACTTCATGGCGTCTCAAGTAGTCGAGCTTCTTGCCATAGATTTCGCGGTAACGGTGCCACGGCAAGGTGGGCCAGAGGTGGTGGACCGCGTGATAGTTGTGCTGGAGCACGAGCGGCGTGAACCACGCGACGTCCACGATGCGCGTCCCGCGGAAGCGGTCCGGCGGGAGCCCGCGGTGCGGCAAGTAGTTGATGTAAAAGTCCATCACCAGCTTCGCGATGACGACCGGGACGAACCAGAGCACGAGGACGTCGAGCCCATGTCCGGTGATCACCGCGGCCGCATAGACCGCCAGAATGCCCAGGGTCGTCGCGCGGTCGGAGAGGCGTTGCCGCGGCGTCCGCGGATCTTCGCGGAGCAACTTCTTCGCGTAGCCGAGTGCGCGCGTGTACCGAAACGGCAACGTGAGGAGAGCGCCGTCCGTGTAGATGTAGTTGGGGTCGAGCGGCTCGTTCAGGCGACGGTGATGCTCGAGGTGCACCCAGCGCTGAATGAAATACGGCGTCATGTACGGCAGCATGCCGAGCACGCCGACCACGTCGTTGACGGCGCTTCGCCCCGAGACGTTTCCGTGCGCCGCTTCGTGCCACACGGTGAACGCGAAATGAATCGCCACGGCGGCGACCAGCACGTGAAAGATCGGGTTTTCGCGGTGCACCACGTAGAGCGCGACGTTGCCGCCGAGCAGCGCGTACATCGCGCCGAGGAGGAGCAGCGTCTTGACGTCGAGCCTTCGCGAAGCCATCGGATGCAGCGGCCGAGCCGCGCGGTGGCTATTACAGCAGGTTTGCCACGCGGGGCACCCCCCGCCGAACAAATCGCGAGATCGCCGACCGCGTCAGAAGGCGATGCCGACGGCCAGCGTGAGGGGGAGCTCGTATTGCGACGTCGCCGCGTTCAAGATCGTGTCGTCCGACGGGGTGACACCGTCATCGGTTGCCAGCGAGTAGAACGGCGCGTCGACTCGAATCGAAGCGATGACGCGGGTCGGTTCATCTCGAAAAAGCTCGATTCCGACTTCTCCGTAGGCGCCCGCGCCGCCGCCGCTCAGGTCGTAACCGTTCGACGACGTGGAAGTGGAGCACGAGAAAATGCAGGACGACGTGACCGTCGTGGCGGTGCCGCCGGGCTCGCTCACGTGGGACAACGAAAGCCCGAGCCCGACGAAGGCGCTGACCGGGCCGTCGCCGAAGTAGCGTCTCCCGCCGAACGAGATTTGCGAGAACTGCGCGCCGTCGTCGTGCTGCCAATTGGTGCTCGCGACGCGACCGTCGAAGCCGAAGCCCCAATCGCCGACTTCACGAAAGGCAAAGAAGCCGAACGACATGCCCGCGCGGCTCGCTTCCGGCATGATCAGTGCTCCCA
>DATBBD010000486.1:0-4201 GCA_036271175.1 Polyangiaceae bacterium
CAACAACAACGAGGGCGTCACGCACGTGAAGCTCCGTTCCGGCGTGGAGCGCTATTTCTTCTTCTTCAGCAATCGGATGTGGAAGATTTACGACGTCCACAAGCTCGGGCCGAAAAGCAAGCTCGGCGCCACTTACGACGACGTGGTCGCGACGTTGACGAAGGACTTCGCCAAACCGCCGCGTGTGCGGAAGGCCGACTCCGCCGAGGGCGTCCACCTCGATCAGGTCGACTGGGAAAACAAAGACACCATCATTCGTTTGATCGACCGGGGCGGCGGCAGCGCCGGCCTCCTGTACGTCGACCGGAAGATCGAAGACAACATCGGCAAGTTCCGCTCGAACAAGCCCTCGACCAATGATGGCGTCGACGCGGTCGTGTCGGAAGCGACCCGGCTCGACAAGGGGCCGCCCCCGGACAGCGCGACGAAAAAGAAGTAGCCGCTGCGACGGCGCGGTGGTCGCCGCCGGCGTGGTGCTCACGCCTCGATGAGCTGAGCGTCCTTCGGGACCAACGCGCCGGACGTGATCGTCACGCGTGCCCGCGGGGCGACCGTGAAAATCGCGGGTTCGATCACCCGCCGGGTCGCGAGCGTGTTGCCCGGGCATCCCGCGAACCGGCCCCCGAGATGGAGCGCGACGGTGTCGGCATCGACGTGGACGACGTACAGGCTGCCGCTGTCCGCTCGAACCAGGGGAGCGACCACGTCCCGGACTACCCTCAGGATTTCCTCGCGGATGTCGCTCATCGGCCTAGCCGAAACGTTACCACGGTGCTTGACCTGGTCGCGAGGGTTCCTCTACTTTCCCGGCGCGCCGGTCGCGATGGCGCGGTCCGTTGCGGCCGGTCGCGGTCGCCTGCGTTCCGCCCTGGCAAAAGCTGCGGCGGCTGCTACCTTGCGCCGACTTCAATTCCCCGAGGCACTGTTTAGAGGTTTCATGGCCGTTCATATTCGACTCTCCCGCTACGGCACGAAGAAGACTCCGTTTTACCGGATCGTCGTGACCGACCAGCGCAACCGCCGCGATGGGCGGTTCATCGAAAATATCGGCACGTGGAATCCGCTGTCGAACCCGGTGGCGCTCTCCTTCAACAAGGAGCGCTACGAGTACTGGCAGGGCAAAGGTGCGGCGCCGTCGCACACGGTCGAGCGCCTCATCAAGAATCACGGCGCGAGCGCTACGGTGCCCGGCGCGACGCCTGCCCCCGCACCCTGATCGCGCCTCGGAGCTTTGAAAGATGGGCCTGAAGGATCTGATTCGAACCGTTGCCGAAGCCTTGGTGGACGAACCCGAGGCCGTCGAGGTCCACGAAATCGAAGGCGACCACAATTGTCTGATCGAGCTTCGCGTCGCCGATAGCGACATTGGCAAGGTGATCGGCAAGGACGGTCGAACGGCGCAATCGATGCGCGCCATTCTCAGCGCCGCTTCGCAGAAAGCCGGTCGTCGCGCGCAGCTCGACATCGTCGACTGAGCGCGACGCTCGCGTGGACCTCGTCGAGATCGGCCGCGTCACTCGCCCGCACGGCATCCGCGGCGAGCTGCGCGTCCAGCTTCATTGGCCGGAGAGCGACGCCTTCGAGCACGCGGGCTCGGTGACGCTCGAGCGCGACGGTCGCACGCTCTTCAGCGGCAAAGTCGTGTCCGCGCGGCGAGCCGAGAAAGCCGTGCTCTTGAAGCTCCAAGGCGTCGATGATCGGAACGCCGCGGAGTCGTTTCGCGACGCGCTGGTGTCCGTGCCGCGGAGCGCGCTGCCGCCGCTCGAGCCCGGTGAATATTATCTTTGCGATTTGGTGGGCGCCAAGGTCGTCGCGCCCGGCGCGGAGGTCGGCGAAGTCGTCGAGGTGCGAGCGCACCCCTCGGTCGACACGATCGTCGTGAAAACGCCGGACGGCACGTTGCTCGAACAACCGCTCACCGATCCGTGGATCGTCTCCGTCGACGCCGAGAAGAAGCTCGTCGAGCTCTCGACCACGGACGGGCTCATTTGACGCCGGAGCTTCCATGAAGGTCCGGATCGTCACCTTGTTTCCCGAGCTGTTCGGCCCCTTTTTGGAGACGAGCTTCGTCAAAAAAGCGATCGCGACGGGCGAGCTCGCGGTGCACCTCGAACCACTCCGACGTCACGGGCTCGGCAAACACCTCGCCGTCGATGACACGCCGTACGGCGGCGGCGCCGGCATGGTGTTGCGCGTCGATTGCGTCGCGCAAGCGATCGAGGCGGCCGAAGAAGGCCACGGGCGCACGCATCGCGTGCTCATGACGCCGCAAGGCGCGCCCTTTCGGCAAGCGACGGCAGCGGCGCTCGTCGCGCGCTCCGAGCTCACCCTTTTGTGCGGCCGCTACGAAGGGTTCGACGAGCGCGTGCGGACTCTCGTCGACGAAGAGATTTCGCTCGGCGATTTCGTGCTCGCAGGCGGCGAGGTGCCGGCGATGGCCGTCATCGAGTGCTGCGTGCGGCTCTTGCCCGGCGTGCTCGGCAACGAGGCGTCGATCGCCGAGGAGTCGTTCAGCGACGCGAGCGACGGCCTCCTCGAATATCCGCAGTACACGCGTCCGAAGACATTTCACGGCCTCGACGTTCCGGAAATTCTGACCAGTGGCGACCACGCCAAGATCGCGGCGTGGCGTACCGAGCGCGCCGTCGAACGCACGACCGAGCGGCGCCCGGATCTCATTTCGCGCGCGCGTTCGAAGAGTCGCTGATGCGCAGGGTCGCCGTCGCGCTCGTGCATCACCCGGTCGTCGATCGACAGGGCGCCGTCGTGACGACCGCGGTCACGAACCTCGACGTCCACGACATCGCGCGGAGCGCGCACACCTTCGGCGTTCCGGATTTTTTCGTCGTGCATCCGGTCGGCGCTCAGCGCGAGCTCGTGAACCGGATTCGCGAGCACTGGGTCGACGGCTCGGGCGCCAAGCGCATCCCCGATCGCAAGCTGGCGATGGAGTGCTTGCGTATCGTCGAGACACTCGACGACGTCGTGCTCACGCTCGGCGGCGAGGTCGAGCTCTGGGTGACCAGCGCGATGGACGGTGGCACACTGACGTTCGCCGACGGGCGGGCCGAGCTCGAGCGCGACGGACCACCGGTCGTCTTGTGTTTCGGCACGGGGTGGGGTCTTGCTCCGTCGGTGCTCGGTCGGGCGGCGCGCCGTCTCGTACCCATCCGTTCGCCCCGACCCGACGGGTACAATCACTTGAGTGTGCGGGCTGCCGCTGCCATCGCGTTCGATCGCTTGTTCGGCGTGCCGTAGGCAACGAGTTCGTCCGCGTGGGCTAAATTGTCCGCTTTTGGGCGTCTCGGGGCCCTCGCCTCGAACGCGGCGCCCTGCGACACTTGCGGCATGGCGCTCCCTCCCGGTCCTCCGCTTCCCGGTCCGGCGCAGTTGTATTTCTGGATCCGTCATCCGACGGCGTTCATGGACTTTTGCCGGAAGCGCTACGGCCCGACCTTCACCTTGAAGCTGCCGCCGTCGAAGATGGTGTTCCTCTCCGAGCCGGAGGCGATACGCACCGTGTTCAGCGCGCGCCCGGACGAGATGCACGCGGGCGAGGTGAATCGCGTTCTCCGCGCGCTCGTCGGCGATCGATCGGTGCTGCTCCTCGATCGCGCGCCCCACATGCGCGAACGCAAGTTGCTCATGCCGTCATTCCACGGCGAACGCATGCGTTACTACGGCAAAACCATGGTCGACATCACGCGTGCCACGATGTCGGCATGGCCGAAGGCCGGGGCGTTCTCCCTCCACGAGTCCACACAACACATCACGCTCGAGGTGATTCTACGAACCGTGTTCGGCGTCGAAGAAGGTGCTCGCCTCGTCGCGCTCCGCGATCAGATCCGACGTCTCCTCTCGACGGCCGAATTCCCGCTGATGCCGGTCATCCTCTTCTACCTTTCGGAACATCCCGATGCAGAAGCGCGCTTGCCCTGGCGTTTCTTGCTTCGCGATCGCGAACGCACCGATCGGCTGCTCTATGGCCAGATCGCCGAACGGCGTGGCGACCTCGCGAACGGACGAAAAGACGTTCTTTCGATGCTGCTTCAAGCGAAGGACGAGGACGGGCAGTCGATGACCGACGTCGAGCTCCGGGACGAGCTCATGACGGCGCTCGCCGCCGGCCACGAAACGACGGCGACCGCGCTCGCGTGGGCGTTCGAGCGCATCTTGTCGCACCCCGCGATCTATCAGCACC
>DATBBD010000487.1:0-30945 GCA_036271175.1 Polyangiaceae bacterium
CGCCATGTTCCGGTAGACGGCGATCTGCGCGAAATCGAGCTCGGTCGAGCCGTGAAACGGGTAGCCGCGGTAGTAGTAGTCGAGGTCGACGTCGTCGGCGGCGTGGATGCTCCTGCACTTCGGGCAGCGCCAGACGGTGAAGTGCTCTTTGGAGAAGCGGCGCACGTTCGACCGCGGCTTGGCCTCTTCGACGGGGCCGGTCGTGACGGTGCCGCAAATGCTGCACGTGTGCGTGAGCGCGGCGGCTTCCGCCGTACTCGATCGCGACGCTCGAGCCTGCTTCGCTTCGCCCCGCGCGCGGATCTCCTCCATCATGAACGGCGATTTCAGATGCTCGAGATACGTGGTCGGGAACTCCGGCATGTCGAGGATGCCGATCTCGTGCGGCGGGAGGCGATCCTTCGGCAAGAAGCGGGTGCCGAACACGATGTCCCAGATCAGGACGTGACCGCTGTAGTTCGCGTTGCTCTCCTCGATCGACGTCGAGTGATGCCAGCGGTGGAGCTCGGCCATGCTGAAGACCCAGTTCAGCGGCCCGAGCTTCACGCCGATGTTGGCGTGCTGGAAGGTGCCGTGCATGCCGGCAAAGAGCACCGTCAGCGCGAGCGTTTTCGGCGGACAGCCGAGCAAGATCAGCGGCGCGAACCCTCCGACCACCAGCATGGCCATGTCGAGCGGGTGGAAGCGGGCGGCGTTCAACCAGTAGAGCCGCGGCGCGCCGTGGTGCACCGCGTGCAAGCGCCACAGGGTGTCGTTCTTGTGCTGGAGCCGGTGCGCCCAATACCCGCCGAACTCGCTGATGACGAGACCGAAGGCGAGCTGCAAGAGGATGGGCCAACTCGTCGGCCAATGAAACCAATGGAACGTCGAGGCGAGCCGCGCGCCGGGTCCGACCAGGGTCATCAAGAGGATCCAGTTCAAGACCTGCGTCGTGAGAAGGCTAGAGAACAGGAGATGCAGAAAATCCGTCCGAACGTCGTCGTGCCCCTTGCTCCACGCGCGGCAGTACGGATGAAACCGCTCGAGCAGCACGATGAGCACGATGAAGACCGGAACCGCGGTCGGGCTGAGGAACTCGGGACGGAGCCCGTGGTTCATCGCGATGACGCCGTACGCGAGGAACGCGCTCATCGTCACCGGGAAGATGGCGGCCGACAAAAACCGGCGAAACCCGCTCGTGTACGGGATGATTTCGGCGGAGTCCGGCGGAGCAGCGACGGCGGCGAGCCCGGGTCGCGCGGCCACCGCGGAGTCCTCCAACTCGAGAAAATGTGCCATGTCGTTCGAGGGATCCGAGCGCCGCGGCCCTGCGCACCCATTTGTACGCGATGACCCCACGCCCCGCCACGGAGAACCGGGAGAACGGCGGGCGCGCGTCCGATCGCGCGCGAATTTGCCGCGACGCGTTCAGCTCGAGAACGGGATGAACACGCTGAGACCGCCGGTCGCGATGACGTCGTTCACCGTTCGCTCGACGCCGAGGGGGCCGCGCACCGACCGCACTTGATCGCGAATGTCGAAACGGAGCCCAAGCCAGTCGGTGAGAAAGAATTTCATGCCGAGGCCGCCGGAGCCCGCGACGCCGCGGCTTCCCGCTTCGTCGACCGCGCCCGCGCCCGCTGCGACGTAAAAATCGAAACGGCCGATCGCGCCGCCGAGCCAGCGGACCTTGCCGTATGCGAGCGTCCAGATCAGGTGACCCATGTACATGTTCACCGCCGACGACGTGTTGCCGATATCGACCAGGCCCTGATTGCGTTGCGCGATCGCGTCGAGAAATCCGAAGGTGCGCGTCGTGTGCAAGAACGACGCTTCGAGGCCGAGCTCTTCCGTGAAGTGGAACGTGTACGCGCCGCCGTAAATGGGCGCGCCGTCGGCGAGGTCGCCCGCGTACCAGCCGCCCCACAGCGTGAGCTCGTGGCGCAACGCCTTCTTGAATTTTCTCGGAACGACGCCGCGATACGCGCGCTTGCCGACCAGCTCTTGCTTCAACTCTTCGTCGACGCACTGGGCCTTCGCCTGAGTGCCCACCAAGAGCAGGGTGGATGCGAGGAGCGCGCCGGGAATGAACGACGAACGGAGGTGCAAGCTTCTATCGGATATCCCAGCCTTGGGTAGGGCCGCAACCGCGCTGAACGAGGCACCTTCGACGGGGGGTGAAAGCCCCGAAGCCGAGCCGCGGGCCGAAACCCGCTCTCGACAGCTCGAGAGAGTTCTCGAGCCGAGAAGCAGGTACGCTGGCAGCTTCCGACGATGTCAGAGTGGCCGCTCTCGCCACGCGCCGCTTCACACCGACTTTGCCCGACACGCACCTCCGTGGTGCTCGTCGCAAGCTCGTTTGCGGCCGGATCCCTCGCTGCACCGGCGAGTGGACCGTCCGTCTCGAATGACCGAGCGAATCAGGGCGCGAGCGCGAGACCGAAGGTGTGCACCTCGGGCGAGGCGAGCGCGCTCTCCGAGCTGTCGTGCGAGGTCGCTGCAAAACTTGGCAACCCGAGTGGTCGGATCCTCGTCGCGGCATTGCCGCTCGTCGCCGACCGAGCTTTGCCGGCGCCCACCGGGGACGGTCTCTCCGACCGACTCGCGACGGCGGTCGCGACGCAATTCGGAACGGGATCGCGCGTCGCCCGCGCGGCGACATTGTCGGCAGCGCGCGCGCTTGCCAACGGCGAATCGAGAGTCGTGCTCGTCGCGGGCACGCTCTCGGGCGGCGAGCTCCGCATCACCGCGGATTCGTACCCGGTCTCAGGGGGGTTTTGGGACCGTGTTCGGGGAGTTCCGTCGAGTCCGACGGCACACGCGCGCGCGGTGCGCTCGATCGACGCCGAGGTCGCCGCGTTGCTTCCACCGGTGAATCTCGCGACGCGCGCGGTCGAGAAAGTGCCGGCGAGCGGCGACGTTGCCGTCGCGCTTTCGTGCGGGGACGTCGCGGGAGACGGCGCGACGGCGCTCGTCGTGGTCGGCCGGCACCGCGTTGCGCTCGAGCGTCTTGCTGCCGGACACTTCGTCACCGTGACCGAGTCGCCCTGGACGAAGCTTTCGCCGGTGTCACCCGCGCCGCTCCGCGAGCCGATCGGCGCGGCGGTGATCCGACCAAATCACGTCGTCGACGTCGGGCTCACCGATCGCGAACGCGGGCTGCGATTGAGCGCGACACTCGACGTGGTCGCACCGCTCGGCGGGCTCGTTCCGGTTTTCGGCGCAGGGTGTCTCGGTCGCTCCGGGCTCGGGGTCGGGCACGCCAAACCATGTGCCACCGGTGAAACGCCGCGCCTCGATTTGAGCGCCGCTTCCGACGTCGATGCCGTCGCCGGCGCGAACAGCGTCGAACGCGACGGGTCGGCGCGTTCCCTCGTCGCGCTCCGCCATCGCACCGACGGCACCGTCACCTTGCGCGACGATCGAGGCCAAACCGCGACGATCCCCGATGTCGGCGCGTCACTCGCCGTCGGCGACCTCGACCTCGACGGCGATCCGGAGCTCGTCGCGTCAGTGAACACACCGAACCCCGCCGACGACGCGGTCGTCGTTCGCACGTGGGGACACGACGGTACCGTGCGCGAGCGGTTTCGCGTGCCGGTTCCCGAAGGCGTCCACGCGGTCGCGATTTGTCCGCCCACCGGCGCCAGCATCCGTCCCGTGGTGATCGCCACTGCGAGCGGATTTTGGGTGCTCCGATGAGCGCGCGATTCGGCAGGCGCGCCTTTCTCGCGAGCACGGCGCTCTCGGTTGCCGCGAACGCGATGGGGCGAACGCCGTACGGCGGCACGGTCGCCATCGAAGTCCCGCTGTCGCTCGATTTCATCGATCCCCACGCGGGCGACCACGCCGCGAGCGCGCTCTTCGCGAGCGCCCTCGCCGATACCCTCTACGCGAGCGACGCTGCCGGAAGGCCGTACCCGGCGCTCGCCGCCGATTTGCCGGAGCGGAGCAGCGACGGCGCGCGCTTCGCGTTGCGACCCGGTCTGGTCACCGCGCACGGGCACCCGCTCGACAGCGGCGACATCGTCGCCTCGCTCGAGCGCTCACGACGGTTTGGCGGACGTCCGGTGCTCGGCGGTTTCGGGAACCCGCGCCGCGATCCGAAGGACGCGCTCGCGGTGCTCGTTCCCGGCTGCACTCCCGACGCGCTCGCGCGCGCGCTCGTGAGTCCGCTCACCGCGATCGTGCCGCCGTCGTTTTCGGCGCGTGAACCCGACGGCACCGGCGCTTTTCGCGCGACGCGCACCGAGCACGGCTTCGTCTTCGAACGCAACGACCGCGCCGCTCGCGGCCCGGCGTACCTGGATTCGATTCGCCTCGAAGGGTCGGCGGATCTCGCGACGACGCTCCGCGCCTTCGAATCCGGCGACACCGACGTCGGTTGGCTCGGCGCGGGGCTACACAGACGCCGCCCCGGCGCGGTCGACTTTCATACGAGCTCGCTCGGCTTCATCGTGCTCAGGACCGGACCCGAAGCGGGGCAATGGGCCGCGCCCGGCGTCGCGGCGGCGCTCGTCGAGGGCATGGACCCGGCGCGGTTCGCCTACCTCGGGCTCGCGCCGCTCGGCGCCGGTAAAAGGACTCTCGCGCCGTGGGGCGGGAAGCCGGCGGCGATCTACGTCGACGGCGCATCGCCGTTTCTCGTCGAGGTCGCGCGCGTCGTCTCGGCGGTGCTCTCGGTGCCCGGTCACGAACTGACCGTCAGCGGCGTCGCGCACACCGAGCTCGCGAAGCGACGCGAACAGGGCAAATTCTCGCTGTCGATCGAGGTCGTTCGAAGCCTCGGACCCGGCCCGGAGCTCGAGCTCATCATGTTGCTCAACGCGGCCGTTCCGAACCTCGCCGAGACGGCGCCGCACCTCGCCGGTTCGGAGATCGCCAACGTGACGCGGAGCCTGCCGTTCGCGATCCTCGGCGATTTCGCGGTGAGCGGCGCGCGAGCCCCGGACATCCACGGGCTCGAATCGTGGGACCTCGGCGCCGTATTCCGGCAATGACGACGACTATTTTGGCGGCATGCGGAGCGCGCCGTCGAGGCGGATGGTCTCGCCGTTGAGCATCGCGTTCTCGACGATATGGACGGCGAGCGCGGCGAACTCGGGCGGCTGACCGAGCCGATTCGGAAACGGAATTCCCGCGGCGAGCGCGGCGCGGGCTTCGTCGGGCAGCATCGCGAGCATCGGCGTATCGAACGTCCCGGGCGCGATGGTGACGACGCGGATCCCGAATTTTGCGAGCTCGCGCGCGACGGGCAACGTCATGCCGACGACGCCCGCCTTCGACGCGGAGTACGCGGCTTGTCCGATTTGTCCGTCGAACGCCGCGATCGACGCGGTCGTGACGATCACGCCGCGTTCGCCTCCGGCGTCGGGCGCGTTGTCGACCATGGCGCCGGCGGCGAGTCGCATCATGTTGAACATGCCGACCAGGTTCACGTTGATCGCGAACTTGAAGAGCTCGAGCGGAAACAAGCCCCCTTTGCCGACGACGCGCCCCGCCGTCCCGATGCCGGCGCACCCGATCGCGCCGTGAAGGCCGCCGAACGCCGACTTCGCGAGATCCACCGCGGCCTGCATCTGCGCTTCGTCGGTGACGTCCGCTTCGATGAAGCGAGACTTCGCGCCGAGCTCCGCCGCGAGAGCGCCGCCGGCGTCGCGAGCCTTATCGACGATCACGACGTTGGCTCCGCGCGATACGAGCGCGCGCACCGTCGCGCCGCCGAGGCCCGACGCCCCACCGGTCACCAGAAACGTCTTGTTCTTCGGGTCCACGCTTCGACTCCTCTCGTCCGGTTTAGGGGATCTGTTCGGGCGCGGCGAGCTCGCCGCCGTTCTCGACGTGCTGGACGATCGCATCGACGAGTCGATTGTCCATGTCGACGCACTTCTTGCTCACGTCGCCGCTCGAGACGCCTTTGCACTCCTTGCGCTGAGCGAGGTACGCCGCGTCGACGTCTGAGTCCTTGCGAAGCGCCGCTTTCATGGCGTCGTCGAACCACCGCCACTCGAGGCGTGGGTGCTTCGGCTTCGGCGGCCGCGTCGTCGTCACTTCTTCCGACTGCAACGTGACGCAGCTCCCGTCCCAGCGGAGCGCTTGAACGCCGCCCGCGCCGCTGACGACCATGCCGCCCGGCGGCTGCGCGCGCGTGTCGAGGACGAGCACCTCTTCGTCGAACTCGACGAAGCCGGCGACCGAGGCGCCGCCCTCGGCGTTCCATGCCTGGGTTTTTCGCGTCAGGAACTCGCGCTGCCACGGCGAGCCCTTCGCGAAGAGCACGAGCGCGACGTTCGGGTACGTCGATTCGCAGAGGCGCTTCGTGAAATCTTTGCCGACCGTGCAGGCGCCGTCTTTGTCGACGCATTCGGTCGGAATTTTGTGGGCCGCCTTCGAAGTCGCGGCCGCCGCTTCGGCCGGCGCGGGATCGCTCGACGGGCTCGCCTGAGTTTCCGATTTTTCTGGGGGTGCCTTCGGCGGCTCGGGCGCCGCGGAGGAGCCACAAGCGACGATGAACGACGAGCTCAGCGCGACGAAGAGAGAGCGATTCACGATGGCGAGAGCACTCCAGCCCTCGGGACGCGTCAAGCGCGGTGGACGAGCGACGCTACGCGTCGTCGAGCGCGACGCCGGAGTTCAGTGATACGTCGCCGTGAAGAGGGCGCTCGGCACGACGACCGAGTGCGTCTCGTCGATGCCGCTCGATTTCCAGGTGTCGGCCGAATACAGGAACCGGCCGAGGATGCCCATGCTCCACTGATCGCTGACCCACCACTCGTAACCGACGCCGAGGGAGAACGAGAGACCGCCGGGATCTTCATTGCCCTTGCTCGAATCGGCGGCGAGCGCGGAGAGCCCGACGAAGGCCTGCAAGTGAAGACCGCGGTGCGGGTTGACGTACCAATCGACGAAGGGGCCGAACGCGAACACCGCGAGCTGATGCGGCCCTTTGACGCTCTGATCGTTCACCTTCGACGTGGGGCCGTAGATCGTGGCCGTCTGAATCGCACCGCCGACGACTACGCCCGCTCCGGGAGTCCCCCCCATCATGATCTCGCCGGCAGTGGCGAAGCCGTCCATCGAGCCTGATCGGATGATGTGGCTCTTCAGTGAATCGCTGCCGAAGCCGAACCCGCCGCTCAGACGAAGGTAGAACCCGTCGTGCAAGTGCACGGTCGGATCGCCCGGTGGTGGAAGAGCGGGCGGTGGCGGAAATGGCGGCGGCGCGGGCGGCGCGACGGACGCGACAGGCGCGGGAGCCGGAGCAGGCGGCGCAACGGGCGGCGCGACCGGCGTGGGCTCGACGGGCGGCGTCGCGGCGTTCGGCGTCGATGCGGGCGGCATCGCGCCGGGAGGTGCGTCGGAAGTCGGTGCCACACTCGGCGTCGCGGGCGCTGCACCGGGAAGCGTGCCCTTCGGCAACGCCTCGGGCGGCGCGCCGCCGGGCGCCGGCGCCGGCGTCGGATCAGCCGCGAAGCAGACGCCGGGAAGCACCAACGACAGCCCGACGATCGTCATGAACGTGCCGAGCCGGACCGAGCGCACTCGGAGCGGGCCTTCGACCTTCGCTATTAAACTCAATCCGAGCTCCTTCGACGGACACCACGGTAGTCGAACCGGCTCTCCAGCGGCAACGAGATCGTGTTAACGTTTCCGCCGCGTAATGGAACTTTCGCGGATGTTTAGAACGAAGACCGCGCTCGGTGTGGCGCTATCGCTCGCGGCGCTCTGCGCGACGTCGGCGTGTTCGCAAGGCAACGGGTTTGCCGTCTTTCGTCCGTCGCCGCAGGTCGACGCGGGCACGGCGAAGTACCTGCACGCCGAACCCGACGGCGGCACGTGCTTTCTCGCGGGCGGCCCCTGCGAGACCGCGTCGGATTGCTGCGAGTCGCTCACCTGCGTGAGCGGCTCGTGCACGGCGCCCTGAGCGCGAAGCCCCGAAACCCGCTCCGCGGGCTCGCTACTCGACGGTGACCGTCTTCGCGAGATTGCGCGGCTGATCGACGTCGGTGCCTTTGAAGTCCGCGGCGAAATACGCGAAGAGCTGAAGCGGGATCACCGTCACGAAGGGCTGCACGACCTCGGGCACCGCAGGCACTTCGATGACGAACTGCGCGAGCTGACGGATCTCCGTATCGCCTTCCGTCGCGATCGCGATGACTTGGCCGTCGCGCGCGCGCACTTCCTGGACGTTCGCGAGCGTCTTGTCGAAGTGGCGGTCTTTCGGGGCCACGACGACGATCGGCATGTCCTCGTCGATGAGCGCGATGGGCCCGTGCTTCATTTCGCCGGCGGCGTACCCCTCGGCGTGCGCGTAGCTGATCTCCTTCAGCTTGAGCGCGCCCTCGAGGGCAATGGGGTACGACGTGCCGCGGCCCAGAAAGAGCACGTGCTCGGAGTTGTGCCACTTGCGCGCCGCTTCGGCGACGACCGCTTTCACCTCGAGCGTGCGCCGCATCGCGACGGGAAGCTCGATGAGCGACTGGAGCACGGCGCGCCCTTTTTCTTCGTCGAGCACGCCGCGCCGGCGGCCGAGATACGTCGCGAGCAACAGGAACGCGACGAGCTGCGCCGTGAAGCACTTGGTCGAAGCGACGCCGATTTCCGGGCCGGCGTGCGTGTAGAGCGCACCGTGCGCGGCGCGCGGGATCGCGCTTTCGAGCACGTTGGCGATCGCGAGCACCGTCGCGCCCGCTTCGCGCGCGGCGCGCGCGGCCACCAGGGTATCCAGCGTCTCGCCGGATTGGCTCACTGCGACGACGAGATCGTCGGGCAGGAACACGGCGTCGCGGTGTCGCACTTCGCTCGCGAGCTCGACCTGGGTCGGAATGCGCGCGAGCTGCTCGAGCCAGTAACGTCCGACCAGCGAGGCGTGATAGCTCGTCCCGCACGCGATGAGGTAGACGCGGCGAATTCGCGTCGCGGTCTCGTCGTCGAGGCCGAGCTCCGCGCCGACCACGTCGCCGGTCTCGAGGATGACGCGCCCGCGCAACGTGTCTTCGACGGCCCGAGGCTGTTCGAAGATTTCCTTCAACATGAAATGCTTGAAACCGCCCTTTTCGGCCTGGAGCGGGTTCCAGTCGATGCGCTTCGTGGCGCGCGTCACCACGCGGCCGTCGAGGGTCTCGATGCGCGCGCCGCTCGCCGTGAGCTCGGCCATCTCGCCGTCTTCGAGGAACAGCATGTCTCGGGTGTGCGAGAGGAGCGCGGGAATGTCGCTGCCGCAGAGCATTTCGCCGTCTCCGACGCCGAGGACCAACGGCGAGTCGTTCTTCGCGACGACGATGCGATCCGGATCTTTGTTGGACACCACCGCGAGCGCGTACGCGCCGCGAACGCGCTTCAGCGCGGTGCGAACGGCTTCGAACAAGCTGGGAGCGCCTTGCTCGAGCGCGCGGTTGACGAGATGCGCGACGATCTCCGTGTCGGTGTCGCTCGAGAACTTGCTCCCTTCGCGCGCCAGCTCCTCTTTCAGAACCATGTGGTTCTCGATGATGCCGTTGTGCACGAGCGCGACGGCGCCCGCGGCGTGCGGGTGCGCGTTCGCTTCGCTCGGCCGTCCGTGCGTCGCCCAGCGCGTGTGCCCGAGCCCAGTGGTGCCCGCCGGTTTCTTCGCCTCGACCGCGCGATAGAGGTTGTCGAGCTTGCCGACGGCGCGAACGATCTCGACCTTGGACCCGTCGTGCACGGCGAGACCCGCGGAGTCGTAACCGCGGTACTCGAGACGCCGGAGCCCTTCGAGGAGGATCGATGCCGCCGATCGGGGTCCGACGTAGCCGACGATGCCGCACATGGTCGGGTTAGTAGCGTGAAGTGGCGGACCGGGCGCAAGAAATTTGCGCCGGTTCTGCGGCGCGCACCGCGCTCAAGTTTGCGGCAGATCCGACAATAGACAGGCGATCCGCTCGACGAGCACGCGATCTCGGGCGCTGATCGCGCCGATCTGGGCGCGGAGCCGCTCGTAGTACCGCGATAACAGGTCGTCATCGCCGATCGGGGCCTTCGCGCGAAGCGCCGCGACGCGCTGGATCGTCTCTTCGCGCATCGGGCGACCCGTGATGAGGTGGAGCTCGATGGCGATGTCGAACCAATGGGCGTCCAGCGTTTCGGCGGCGAGCTTGACGGCGCAGAGCCCGGCGCGATCGACGATTTCGACCTCGTACAGCTTGCCCTCTCGTGCGACGGCGAGCACCCGTTCGAGCTCGTTGCCGAGGATGCGCTCGGCCGCGTCGATCCGCCCGAGCGTGAACATCTTGTCGGCGAGCCGACCGAGATAGTCGAGCGCGTCGGTCGGAGCGGTGAGTAAATCCGGCGGCTCGAGCGTGTCCGCGCGAGAACGGCGTCGCCGCGACGACGGGGTCGCCGAATTCGGCGGCGCTTCGTAGAGCTCGACGCCGCTCGACGGCGCGTCGTCGCCGACCGGGGTCGCCTCGGGAATGAGCGTCGGTTCGTCGGGTTCGACCCGACGGAACACCTCGAGCTCGAACGTCCCGATGAACAAGCGATCCCCCGGGACGAGCGGCGTGCGGCTGCGGAGCCGCGCTTGATTCAGGTACGTGCCGTTGGAGCTGCCCAGGTCTTCGACATGGGGGCGACCCGCCTCGAACGTGACGAGCGCATGGCGGCGGGAAACCAGATTCTCGTTCACGACGATCTGGCAGTCGTCGCTCCGCCCGATCGCGGTGTCGCCGGGGCCGAGCAGGAACTCCCGCTTGCCCATGCGGATCCAGTAGCGACCCGCGGCGTCGCCCATAAGCTCGGCTGTCTCCAAAGAAAATCGGCCACTCGGCATGAAAGCACGAGGATACCACTCCTTTCGGATCGGGCCCGGAATGCACCCATAACGCTCAATCCTTTCGATAAGTTGCACTAGAGTTGCTGGCCGCTATCGAAGGAAACTGGCAGGCGGGTTAAAACAATCAGTTGCGATGGCGTCTCGTTCCCCGTCCCCTGTCGTCGCCCGAGACAACGGGCGACTCGCCGAACAGCCCACCGCCCTGAGCGGCAGAGGGTGGCAAGCGAGCACGCCCGAACCGGGCGGCCAGGCGCCGCGCCTCGGAAAGGTGTGCCCGGCGTGCCTCGAGCACTACCCCGTCGACTTCCGCGTTTGCCCGCGCGACGCGACCGAGCTTCAGGACGCGCCCGAAGAAGAGGAGCGCGACGCCCTCCTCGGCACGACGATGGGCGACACGTTTTCCATCATCCGCATGATCGGCGAGGGCGGGATGGCGCGCGTCTACGAAGCGCGACACGTGCGCCTGCCGAACAAACGGTTCGCGGTGAAGGTGCTTCACACGATGTACGCGCAGCAACCCATGGTGGTGCTCCGCTTTCAGCGCGAGGCCGAAGCCGTGAGCGGCATCGGGCACCCGAACGTCGTCGACGTGTACGACGTCGGGCGCGCTCCCGACGGCCGCCCGTATCTCGTGAGTGAGTACCTCGAAGGCAAAGACTTCGCGACGCTCCTCGACGAACAAGAGCGCATCGACACGCCCGCCGCCGTGCACGTGGTCCGGCAAGTGTGCCGCGCGCTCGCCGCCGCGCACGCGCTCGGCGTGGTCCACCGCGACGTGAAACCGGAGAACGTCTTTCTCGTCGGCGACATGGACGCGCCGGTCGTGAAGGTCCTCGACTTCGGCATTTCGAAAATCGACGGCGCGGGCGGCGCGACGCTCACGCACACCGGCATGATCATGGGGACGCCGGGATACATGCCGCCCGAGCAAGCGCGCGGCGCGAAGACCGATCACCGCGTCGACATCTACGGCGTCGGTGCGATGCTGTATCGCGCCGTCACCGGGCAGCTTCCGTTCGACTCCGACGACGCGAGCGAAGCCCTCAGCATGGTGCTCACCGAGGAGCCGCCGCGCCCGCGTTCCATCGAGGCCAGCATTCCGGAAGCGCTCGAGCTCGTCATCCAGAAGGCGATGGCGAAGGATCCGGAAGATCGGCATGGCTCCATGGCCGAGCTCGACGCCGAGCTCGCCATGTTCGCCCCGGAGCGAGGCACCTCGCTCTCGCTCTTGCCGCCGCCCGGCTCCGCCGTCGCAAGGAAAACGCACAAGGCGACCGTCGCCGCCTCGACCGAGCGCTCCCAGACGATGGGCGACGTCGTTCGCACGACGCGGCGCGCGCGCCTCTCTCGCCCCACATTGGTGTTTCTCACCTTCGTGCTCTATTTTTGGCTCGTCGCGTGCCTCATCGACTTCGGCACCGCCGCCCTCGCCGTCCTGCGCGGCGAGAACTCGACGAACGTCACGAAGCTCATCGTGTCGATCACCGTCGGAACCATCTCACTCACGCCTCTTATTTTTTGGCTGAGACACCTAGGAACGATCTGGGGCAACAGCGTGCGCTCCATCGAGCTCGCGCAAAAACTTCGCCGCGTCGTGCTCTGGGCGACGATCCCCTACGCGTTCCTGGCGCTCACGCTCCACGTGCTCACGCCCTTCACCGACCCGCGCTGGGCGCCGCTCTTGCCGGCCGCGAGCCTCGGATTGAGTCTGTTCGCCTCCGCGCTCACGAAGCTCGATCGACGACGGTGATCTCCGCGCGCTGGCGCGGACCGATCGGAGAGAAAGACGGCAGAAACTCGACCTCTGCGTCTCTGCGGTTCATCTCTCTCCACGTTCCACGGCTCCAGATCTTGACCGCAGAGACGCAGAGTTCGCAGAGATCAGAAAGAGATTCTTGGTCCAGACCCCTCTCCTCGTCGCCACGCGCCGCTTCCTCGCCGCTCCAAAATCCCTTCTTCTCTCCCTCTGCGACCTCTGCGTCTCTGCGGTTCAAATTCTAATTCGCCAACGGAATCTCAAAGACGCCGCCCGCCGCGCAGGGCGCCCCTAAAATCTGCCTCAGCGGTCGCGTTCGACCTTCAGCGCCGCTTACACGCCTCGTTCGACGCGCATCGTACCGGCTTTGCCGGCTTCGAGACGTCCGACCACTGCGCTGGCCGGAGCGCCGTGGCGTTCGAGGGCGCGAACCAGAGCGTCGACGTCGCGCTCGGCGACGGCGATGAGGAGACCGCCGGACGTCTGCGCGTCGGCGAGAAGCAGCTGGTCTTCGCGTTCCACGTCCGGCGCGTAGTGGACGTGCGCGTCGAGGTAACGACGGTTCGCATGCGTTCCGCCGGGAGCGACGCCGGCGCGGACGTAGCGCCGGGCCGCGGCGAGGACGGGCACGCGATCGAAGAAGATCGTCGCAGAGAGCCCGCTCGCGAGCGCGAGATTCCGGAGATGACCGAGCAAGCCGAAGCCGGTGACGTCGGTTGCGGCGTGTGCCGATGATTCGAGCATCGCGTCGCACGCGCCGCGATTGAGCGTCGTCATGAGACGAATCGCTTCGGAGATCGCGCCTTCCGGATCGGCGTCGTTCTTCGCTGCCGTCGTGATGATACCGAGCCCGACGGGTTTCGTGAGGACGAGCACGTCGCCCGCGCGCGCGCCGGCGTTGGTGACGACGCGATCGGGGTGCACCATGCCGGTCACCGCGAGGCCGTAGATCGGTTCGTCGGACTTGATCGTGTGTCCACCGACGATGTCGATGCCGGCGTCCCGCGCTTTTTCGGCGCCGCCGCGGAGGATTTCGCCGAGCACCGCGGGCTCGAGCAGCGCATCGGGGAACCCGACGATGTTCAGCGCCGAGATCGGCCGGCCGCCCATGGCGTACACGTCGGACAGGGCGTTGGCCGCGGCGATCGCGCCGAAGTCGTACGGATCGTCGACGATGGGCGTAAAAAAGTCGGTGGTGAGGACCAGCGCGCGCTCGGCGTCGAGGCGATAGACGGCTGCGTCGTCGCGCGTCCGCGATCCGACGAGCACGTTCGGATCGACGAGCGGCGGCAGCGCGTCGAGGAGCGGGAAGAGGTACCCCGGCGGTTGCTTCGCGGCGCACCCCGCGCGCTTCGCGAGCTGAGTGAGCCGGACCGTCATGGGAATTTCTAGCCCTTCAAGGCTTCGGCGCCACCGATGATCTCCATGATCTCGGTGGTGATCGCCGCCTGGCGGGCGCGGTTGTACTTGAGGGTGAGCTTCTCGATGAGCTCCGAGGCGTTCTTCGTCGCGGAATCCATGGCTGTCATGCGCGCACCGAGCTCCGACGCCGTCGATTCGTAGAGGGCCCGGAGGATGCTGATCTCGATGTACATCGGGACGAGCCGGTCGAGGAGCGCGCCCTTGTTGGGCTCGAACGAGAACGTCGCGAGCCGCTGCTGCTCGTCGGGATCGATCTTCGCGACGCCGACCGACTTCTGGAGCGGCAAGAGCGGCTCGAAGACCACGCGCTGGGTCATCGCGCTCTTGAACTCGTTGTACACGATGTAGATCGCGTCGACGCGCCCGGCCCGGAACGGCGCGAGGATCGTGCGACCGATCTTGCGGGCTTCTTCGGGGCCGACGTTGTCCCAGACGTGCTCGAAAGCGTGCGTCACGGGCGCTCGACGTCGCTTGAAATACTCGGTGCCCTTGCGCCCGATGACGGCGATCTCGAGCTTCTGCCCCTTGCCCTCGCGCTCGTGCCACGCTCGCTCGGCGGCCTTGTTGATGCTCGAGTTGAACGAGCCGCACAGGCCGCGATCGCTCGTCACGACCAAGAAGAGCGCGCTCTTTTCCGCTCGCCGCGCGAGCAGCGGATGGTCGGCGTCGCCGCCCGTTTCTTCGCCGCCGCCTTCGATCGCCGCGCCCGACGCGACGACTTCGGAGAGCATCGCCGAAGTCGAGACTGCGTAAGGCCGCACCGCGACGATGCGGGCCTGGGCGCGCGCGAGGCGTGCACCCGCGACCATCTTCATGGCGCGGGTGATCTTCTGCGTGTTCTTGACGCTACCGATCCGCTTTCGGAGGCTCTTGAGATCCGCCACCCTGCGTCACCCCTTCGACGCGACGAAGTTCTCCACGAACGTCTTCAAGAGTTCGTCGAGCTTCGGTTTGAGGTCGTCGGTGATCGCCTTCTTCTCGCGAATCGTCGTGAACACGTCGGGGTGCTTCTCGTCGATGTGTCGGTAGAGCTCGATCTCGAACGCGCCGAGCGAGTCGACCGGCAGCTTGTCGGTGAAGCCCTTCGTTCCCGCGTAGAGAATGATGACCTGTCGCTCGACGGGGAGCGGCTGATACTGGCCCTGCTTCAGGAGCTCGACGAGGCGAGCGCCGCGTTCGAGCTGCGCGCGCGTCGCGGCGTCGAGGTCGCTCGCGAACTGCGCGAACGCCGCCATGGCGCGGTACTGCGCGAGATCGAGACGGAGCGTTCCGGCGACGCCCTTCATGGCCTTGATCTGCGCGTTGCCGCCGACGCGGCTCACCGAGATACCGACGTTGATGGCCGGGCGAATGCCCGAATAGAAGAGGTCCGTCTCGAGGAAGATCTGGCCGTCGGTGATCGAAATCACGTTGGTCGGGATGTACGCCGAGACGTCGCCGGCCTGGGTTTCGATGACCGGGAGCGCCGTCAGCGAACCGCCGGAATACGGATCGCGAGCGATCTCGAGGTCGGCGCCGTTCGGCTGAGCGGCGAGCGCCTTCTCGGCCTCGTGCTTGCCGTCTTGACCGACGTGCACGTGGCCATCGACGCCGACGAACCGGACGTCTCCCGGCGGCACCTTGGTGCCCTTGCGCACGACGTAAAAGCGATCGGCCATCTTCGCCGCGCGCTCGAGCAGGCGTGAGTGGACGTAGAACACGTCGCCCGGGTACGCCTCGCGGCCCGGCGGGCGGCGGAGCAGGAGCGACATCTGACGATATGCGACCGCTTGCTTCGACAAGTCGTCGTAGATGCAGAGGCAGTGTTGCCCGGTGTCGCGGAAGTACTCGCCGAGCGTGACGCCGGTGTACGGCGCGAGGAACTGGAGCGGCGCGGGCTCGGTTGCGGTGGCGGCGACGACCGTCGTGTATTCCATCGCGCCGTGACGCGCCAGCTTGTCGACCACGCCGGCGATCGTCGAAGCCTTCTGGCCGATGCCGACGTAGATGCATTTCACGCCGGTGTTCTTCTGATTGATGATCGCGTCGAGCGCGATCGCCGTCTTGCCGGTCTGGCGATCGCCGATGATGAGCTCGCGCTGTCCGCGGCCGATCGGAATCATCGAGTCGATGGCCTTGATCCCGGTCTGGAGGGGCTCCTTCACCGGCTGGCGCGCGATGATGCCCGGCGCCTTCAGCTCGATGCGGCGGCGGAGCTTCGACTCGATCGGACCTTTGCCGTCGATCGGCTCACCGAGGGCGTTCAAGACGCGGCCGAGGACTTGCTCGCCGACCTCCACGTCCGCGATGCGGCCCGTTCGCTTGACGACGTCGCCTTCCTTGATGTTCGTCGGGTCGCCGAGGATGGCGACGCCCACGTTGTCCTGCTCCAGGTTGAGGACGAGCGCGCTGACCCCACCGGCAAACTCGACGAGCTCACCGGCCAGGGCGCCTTCCAAACCATAGACGCGCGCAATGCCGTCTCCGCAGCTCAGCACCGTGCCGGTCTCGGTCACCAGCGACGCGCGGTCGAAGTTCTGGATCTGTTTCTTGATGAGCTGGGAGATCTCGTCGGCTCGGAGCTGCATTTCGTTCCTCGTGGATCAGGTGGAAGAGAGAAGCGAGCGCTCGAGGGCAAGGAGACGCCCTCGCACGCTGCCATCGTAGGTGTGGTCGCCGATGCGCGTGACGACGCCGCCGAGGAGCGACGGATCTTCGCGACGCTCGATCAGGATGCGACGCCGCGTGGACTTCTCGAGCTCCGCGGCCAGGCGCTGGTAATACGCCTCGGGGAGCGGCTTCGCCGTCGTCACGGTGGCGCGGAGAATGCCGGCCTGTTCGTCGGCGAGGCGCTGGAGCGCCGTCGCGATTTCGGGGAGCGCGCGGAGGCGCTTTCGGTGCGCGAGGAGGCGCGCCGCGTTCAAGGCGAGCGGCGCGAGCCCGAGCCGCGCGCTCAGATCCTTGAGCAACGCGTCACGACTCTCGTCGTCGACGAGCGGATTTTCCACGACGCTCTCGAGCTCGGGGCTCGACTGGTATGCCGTGGCGAGACGCTGGATCTGATCGGTCACGGCGGGAAGCTGGCCGCCTTCGACGGCGAGCTCGAAAATGGCCGTCGCATAGCGTTCGGCGATCGCGGCGTAGCTCATGATCCGCCTCCGGGCGCGATCGACGTCGAGGGCGAACGCACGAACGATTGCAGATGCTCCTGCGCGATGCGGTCGTGGTCGCCCGCCGAGAGCTGCGTCGCGAGCAGCTCCTGGGCGGAGCGAATCGCGCCGATGACCGTCTCTTTCATCAGGGATTCACGCGCCGCCTTCAGCTCTTGCTCGACGAGCAAGCGCGCGTCGCGCTCCATCCGCTCTCGCCGCTCTTTCGCCTCGGTGAGGATCCGACGCCGCTCGATGTCGGCGCTTTCGCGCATGTCGCGGCGGATTCGCTCGATTTCCGTGTCGATGTTCGCGAGCTTGGCCTCGTACTCGGCGAGCTGCTTCTCGGCCTCCGCCTTCATCCGCGCCGCCTCTTCCATGCCGGCGACGATGCGCGCTTTTCGCTTCTTCAGCGCCTCGGCCACCGGCTTTCTGCCGGCTCCAACGAGGATCACGAAGAGGATCGCGCTGTTGATGATGTTCGCGAGGAACGGCGGCCCCATCCCCTTCGGGCGGTACAGAAGGCCCGGTTCGACGCCGTCTTTCTCGCCCAAAAACCCCGTCGCCCAGTTGATTTCGCCGGACGGCTCGGCTTCGCCGGCTTCTTCGCTCTTGGCGGCGGTCGCCGGAGCGGCGCCCGCGCTGCTCGGCTCGTCGGCGCGCGCGTGACCCGCGAACAGCACGAACAACACCGACGCGAACGCGACGGCCGCGAGACCTCGTCGAACGGGTTTCATCAGGACGCCTCCCGTCCGAGAATCCGCGCGGCGATTTCGTGCGCCAGGCGTTCGGCGTTGCGACCGAGGTCGAACTGGATCGCGTGGACCTCTTCCGCCATCCGTGCGCGGCCCTCGTCGACGATCTTCGCGGCGGTGGTGCGCGCCGCGTGCATTTGCTCGGCTTCCAACTTGGCGGTCTCGGCGCGAAGGCGGTCGCGCTCTTCGCCGGCAACGCGGTGGACCTTCTCGAGCTCGATCTCGTACTTGCGGAGCAGCTCGCCGGCGCGCTCTTGCAAATGGCGCGCGTCCGCCTTCGCGCCGTCGGTCCGCTTTTCGCGCTCCTTGAAGAGCTCGAGAACCGGGTCGAACAGGAGCGGCTTGAGGACGAGGACGAGCGCCGCGAAGATGACCATCTGCGCGAGGACCGTCAGATCGAAGTCGATGTTGACGGCACCCCCGGAAGCCCGTGAAAAAGCCTCCAGATGCGCGTCAGCGGCGAGTGCGAGCGTGAGTGACGACATGGCCGACAAGGTCGGCGCGCTCGTAGCATCTCGGAGCGATTGCGTCTACACGGCGTGCGCGCACGAAAGACGGCCCCGAAGCCGCCGTTCATCGAAACGTTTCGGACTCGAACCATTCGGGGCCGGCAAGCCGCCGGATGCCGCCTTCGGCGAGCCCGTCGAGGGCGCGAGCGATGAGCAACCCCGTGCGTGGATCGACGGCATCCGGCGCGACGTCGAGCAGTGGAGCGAGCGCGAATCGGCGTTCGTGCAGTCGTGGATGTGGAACGACCAGGCGAGCAGTGGAAACTTCGACGCCTTCGAGCCAGAGCAAATCCAGGTCGAGCGGACGCGGTCCCCAGCGCTCGGTTCTCGTCCGCCCCGAGCGGTGTTCGATGGCCAGCAGCACGTCGAGGAGAGCTTCGGGAGTGCCGTGGAGCTCGAGCCGCACGGCCGCGTTCAGGTAATCGGGCTGAGGGGGCCCCACCGGATCCGTCTCGTAAAGGGCCGAAACGGCCAGACCTCGGATTCCGCGCTCGGCGAACAGCTCCGCCACTGCTCGCCTGAGGGTGGTCCGCCGGTCACCGAGATTTGCCCCCAGCCCGACCACCGCATCCAACGGCCGCTCGAATGCGCTACCTTCCCCCGCGATGTTCGGGCTGACGGGCGGCGAGATTTTCGTGGTCGTTTTCATCGTGTGCGCCGTCGTTTCGGCGCCTTATTGGCCGAGAGTCGGCGAGATGATTGCCCTCGCCCTCGTCCGTAAGAAAGAGCCGAGTCGGGGCCGCGAGCCGTAGAGCCGCCCCGCGAGCGTCGCCGAGCCATTTGGGCGCCGGCAAAGCCAGAATATACTCCGAGCCGTGGAGTCAGAGCCCGCGGGCCGTTCCGGCGAGCCGACCCTGGAGCTGCCGATCCTGTTCGTCAGCGACGCCTCGGCGGAGACCGAGCGACTCACGTCGGCACTCCGCGCGCGGCGATACGTAACCATCGACGTCCCCACGGCGCTCCTCGCCGGTCGCGTCGCGGTCCAGCGTCCGGATCTGATCTTGTGCGATGCCGACGAGGACGGCGCCATCGAGGCGCTCGACAAAGTGAGGAAGCTGTCCGCGGATCGACCCATTCCAGTCATTCTGATCGGCGAGGGGGATCGCGCCCTCGCCACGATGAACCTCGACGTCGCGCACGCGGTGTTCACGCGTCCACTCGACGCGGCTGCGTTACTGGCGACCGTCGCGCGACTCGTGGGGATGCCGCGCGATCCGTTGATGTCGTTTCCGCCGCAGGCGCGCGGCGCGAAACCGCTGAACTCGAGCCGCCCCCCTCTCGGACGAAATCCGTCGACCGGACCGTCGAGCCCCGGCGAAAATCCGAAGCCGCGCTCCGATCGCGACGGAGGCTCCGTCATGCCCGGCCTCTCCGGCGACTCGTCCGGGGATGCGCCGGTTCCGCGCGTCGGAGAGACGCCGACGGTGGAACTCGCCGAAGAAATTCGGCGTCTCCTCGCGGACGCCGAAGATCGCCTCGGCGAACGACGACCGGATCTCGGAATCGACGCGCCGGGCCCCGAGGAAGACGTCGATGGGACGTTGCCGCCCGAGGTGCTCGCCGCGCTCGACGAGCCGCTCGACGACGAAGACGGCAGCGACGAAGGGGGCACCGGTGAGTCCGCGGCGGAGAACACCGGCGCCTTGGCCGCGGCGCGCGGAGGCAAGCGCGGCATTACGCAAATGGGTGGAACCGGAACCGGACTCGGCACCGACGCGGCCGTGAGCAGCATCGGACGGGACGAGGCCGGTACCGGCTCCGACGTCGGAAGTCCGAATACGGCGCTGCTCACGCGCCCCGGCGATCAGAGACCGACGGAGCCGCCGCCTGGAACCGACGACGCGCGCCGCGCGCGGCAGCAAGCGTCCACGCCAAAGCCGCCGAAGCCGGACCCCGACGACGACGCGATGGCGAGCTCGCGCGCCCCGTCGGCGCGAAACTCCGCGGCGCCCGAGACCAGCGCCGAACCCTATGTGGCCGACGACCTGCAGCGTCGAGGGCCACCCCAGGCGCGCGACTCTCAGGGTCCACAGGGGACTACCGGGCTCACCGGCCTCGACGAAGCCCAGGCCGCCGAGATCCGCGAAGGCCCGAACGCGTCCACGGCGCCGCCCCTTCGACGCCGGAGCGATCGCGCACTCGACGAGGAAGTGGTCGAACGCATTCCCGACGCCCGCGTTCCGCGAACCGCGCAAAAACAGATGCGCGGCATGGAGCGATTCGAGGTGCCGGCGGTGCTCCGCGCGGGCGACGCGGTGCTCTTACTCGCGAAGGTGATCCGGACGCGCTTCACCGGCGCGCTCGCGTTCGAAGTGGACGAAGGGATTCGCCGCGTGGTGTTTCGCGAGGGCGATTTCGTCACCGCGGCATCCGGCGTTCACGCCGAGTCGCTCGTCGCGTTTCTCGCCGGTCGCGGGGATCTGCCGGCCGAGGTGGCGCGGCAGGCACACAAGCTTCCGCCCCATGGCCGCCGCGCGGGCGCCGCGCTGATCGCGCATGGCCACCTCGCGCAGGACCAGCTCTGGTCGGTGCTTCGCGCGCACGCGGAGTGGCTCATCGGGCGCGTGGTCCGGATCGAGCGGGGCAACGCGAGCGTCGAAGACGAAGCGCTCGGACGTCTGCAGGACGAACCCGCCGTCTTCGGCGGGGCAACGGGCGCGGAAGTGCTCGTCGAAGTAGTGCGGCGCGCGGTACCGCCGAACGAAGCCACGGCGCGGATCGGAGGGCCCGAATCGACGCTCGTGCTCGGCCCCGCGAAGTCCCTCCTCGGAGAATGCGCCCTCACCACGACCGAGACGGAGCGGGTCCAGCACGTCGGCGGTGGGTCGATCCACGAGATCGTCGACGGGGTGGACGATCCGTCGTTCGCGTCGGTGCTCTACGCGCTCGTCGCGCTCGACATCTTGGTCACCGAGGCCGCGCGCGCGCGCCCGAAAGCCGAACCGGACTCGCGCGCTTTTCGGGACGAGCTCGACGACGATGCCCTCCGGCTGCGCATCCTGGCGCGAAAAGCGCTGGTCGACGACGGGGACTATTTCTCCGTTCTCGGCGTCCCCCGCGACGCGACCGGCTACGACATCCGCCGTGCCTACACCACGCTCCGTCGTGAGTTCGAGCCCAGCCGGGCGCTCACCGGCACCACCGCAGATCTCGGTGACGTCCTCGACGAAATCGTGGACGTGCTCGAAGAAGCGTACGAAATCCTGAGCGATCAGAGGCGGCGCGATCGCTACCGGCGCGCGATCGAGGCGACGCCGTGAGCTGTCGATGGCGGACATTGGCCGACATGCGCCGAGCCACCGCGAGCGCTCAGGACCGTGAGCCGAACGGCGCGGCGTCGCGAGCGAGTTCGTGATCGCGTGCTAGGTTTTTTGGTCCATGCACGCGGCTTCCGCAGTTCCACGACGGCCCCCGCAGGTGCGGGCCCATCACATGAAGGTGTTCGTGGAGCACCTGACCCGGTTGCCCGCGGAAGATCGCCGATCCATTCGCAGCCGCGTGCCCGAATCGACTTGGCACCTGGTCGAGTCCGCAGGCGCCCTCGGCTGGCTGCCGATGGACGTGAATCTCGAGTGTACGCGCGCCGTCGCTCTGCACCTCGGGCCTGAACGCTCGCACGAATTTTTTCGCTCGCTCTTGCTCGGCAGCATGGAAGGTTCGCTTCTCCGCGGCCTCGTCAACGGCGTGCTGCGCGTCGCGGTCCCCGACCCCGGCCTCTATTTGCCGTGGGTCACGAAAGGGTTCGAGCTCCTGTTCAGAAACGTCGCGGTGATGCGGGTCGTCGAGCGTATGCCGGGCGGCGCGCTCACCGAGCTGCGCGAGCTTCCGCGGGAGTGCACGTCGGACGACGTCTGGCTCAGGTCCGCGGCGAGCTCTTTTTCGGCGCTGCTCGAGCTCGTGAACCTCGAGGGCTCGGTCGTCCTTCAGGACATGGACGCGATCGCCGGGGTCGCGAGGCTTCGCAGCCGGTGGAGCATCGGTCAACCGCGCCCGCGCTGAGTCACGCGCTCGTCGACGGGGCGCGACTCGCGCTCACCACTTGCCGACGTTCGGCATCGAAATCCAAGGCTCGCGGGGCGGAAGCGCCGCACCACGCTGCAAAAGCTCGACGGAAATTTCGTCAGGAGAGCGCACGAACGCCATGCGGCCGTCGCGCGGCGGACGGTTGATGACGACGCCTTGGCTCTGGAGCCGCTCGCACGTCTCGTAAATGTCGTCGACCGCGTACGCGAGATGACCGAAGTTCCGGCCCCCGCCGTACTCGTGCTCGTCCCAGTTGTAAGTGAGCTCGATTTGCGCCGCCTCGTCACCGGGGGCCGCGAGAAAGACCAGCGTGTAGCGACCCGCCGCGTGCTCGGTGCGCCGGAGCTCGGCGAGCCCGAGCGCGCCGCAATAAAACGCGAGCGAGCGCTCGAGGTCGGCGACCCGAACCATCGTGTGCAGGTACTTCACGTCAAAACCCGCGAAGGTCAGCGAAGCGCCGGCGATGGTACGCCGCGTCGCCGAGCGTGATTTCGAGCACCTTCGCGCGCTTCATGAAAAACCCGATGTCGTGCTCGTCGGTCATGCCGATGCCGCCGAACATCTGAACGGCTTCGTTCGCCACGAGCGCAAAACCGTCGGAGGCGCGGGCCTTGGCGATGGAGACGAGCTCCTTCGCGTTCGGCGCGTGCTCGTCGAGTGCCCGGGCGGCCGCCATGACCGCGGACCGCGTGAGCTCGACCTCGATGAAGAGCCGTGCGGCGCGATGCTGCAGGGCCTGGAACGTGCCGATCTTCACACCGAACTGCTCACGCTCCTTCAAGTATCGAAGCGTGCGTTCGAGGGCCTCGGTCATACCGCCGAGCATTTCGCCGGCGAAAGCGACGGTCGCCCCGTCGATCACCGTCTCGAGAACGCCGAATGCCTCGCCGGCCTCGCCGAGCACCGCGGCGTCGTTCACGTCGACGTTTCGGAGGGTGAGCGACGCGGCGTTGGTGCCGTCGACGCGACGGAGCGGCTCGACGACGACGCCCGGCGCGTCCTTGTTCACGACGAAGAGCGAGAGGCCCTTCGCGTCGCGATCCTCGCCGGCGGTTCGCGCGACGACGACGAGAACGTCCGCGCCGACGCCGCCGAGCACCGGCGATTTTCCGCCGTTCAGTCGATAGCCGGTCGCGGTGCGTTCGGCCCGACAGTGCGAAAAACGGATATCGCCGCGCGCACGAAGCTCGTCGTGGCCGAGGGCGATCCGCGTTTTTCCTTCGATGGCCGGCGAAAGGATCGCCGCCTTTTGCGCCGCGGTCCCGGCGAGCGCAACGGCCCGCGCTCCGAGCATCACCGACGCCACGAACGGTTCCGGCGCGAGCAGACGGCCGAGGGCTTCGGTGACGACCACGATGTCGGCGACGCCGAGCCCGAGACCGCCGTCGGCCTCCGAGAACGGGATCCCGGTCCACCCGAGCTCGACGATTCGTGCCCAAATCGCGGGCGAAAACGAGAGCGCGTCGCCGGAGTCGCGAAGTTTTCGGAGCCGCGCGAGCGGCTCGGTGGACGCGACGAAATCGGTCGCGGTCCGCGCGAGCATCGACTGGTCTTCGTTCAAAACGAGTTGCATCGAGGTCTCCGTCAATCCGGTAAGCCGAGCACACGCTTGGCGATGATGTTGAGCTGTACTTCGCTCGTGCCGCCTTCGATCGAGTTGCCCCGTGAACGCAGCCAGTCGCGAGCGAGCGCGATCTCCTCGTCGGAGTAACCGGTGCCCTCCCAACCGAGCGCGTGCTGGCCGGCGAGTGCGACGAACAACTCTTGCCGTCGTTGGTTGAGCTCCGTCCCGTACACCTTGAAGAACGACGTCTCGGGGCCCGGGCGATGGCCCGCCTTCACCGCGTCGCGACTCCGCTGCATGGTGAGCTCGAAGCACGCCTGGTCCGCGAGCAACTGCGCGATGCGATCGCGAAGGATCGGATCGGGCAGTGGGCCGCTGTCGGCTTCGAGGTATTTCCGCGCGAGGTCGACGACGCGGTCCGCGTTCTTCGAGCGCGTTCCACTGCCGAACAGCGCGGCGATCATCGTCCGCTCGTGGCCGAGGAGCGCCTTGGCGACGGTCCAGCCCTGGTTGATTTCGTGTACGACGTTCCGCGCGGGAATGCGGACGTTTTCGAAAAAGCTTTCGCAGAAGGGCGACGCGCCGCTGATCAACCGAATCGGTTTGATGGTGAGCCCCGGGGCGTCGAGGCTCGTGAGGATGAACGTGATGCCCTGTTGCTTCTTCGCCTTGGCGTCGGTCCGGACGAGCACGAACATCCAATCGGCGAGATCGCCGTAGCTCGTCCAGGTCTTCTGCCCGTTCACGACGAAGTCATCGCCGTCGCGCACGGCGGAGCACGCGAGCGACGCGAGATCGCTCCCCGCGTTCGGCTCGGAATAGCCCTGGCACCAGCGGATTTCCCCGCGCGTGATCTTCGTGAGGTGTTCGCGCTTCTGTTCGTCGGTGCCGTACTCGAGGAGCGTCGGTCCGATCATCGTCAGACCGAAGCCAACGAGCGGCGCGGGCAATCGCTTGCGCGCGATCTCTTGCTCGACGATCTTCGCCTCTTCCTTGGAAAGGCCGCCGCCGCCGTATTCACGGGGCCACGCGGGCGCAGTGAACCCGCGCTCGGCGGCGCGCTCGAGCCACGCGCGGGCGTCCGGCGTCGCGTACTTCGCCTTCTTCCCGCCCCAGAGCTCGTAGTCATGATGGCCGAGCTTTCCCAGGAGGGACGCCGGCGCATTTTTTTCGATCCAGCCTTGGACGTCGGTCCGGAATTTCTCGAGATCGGCCATGGTCGTCGCGGGTTTCATAGCACGCGAGACGAACGGTCGTCTCAGTCGGAAAGGCCTGGTGTCGCATCTCAAAAGTCTCAATCGTCCGGGGCCAGAACCGCGTTTGGCGAGCGCGACACTAGGCCATTCGCGGAGCGAATGACTCGGGGGAGCCGGCGCCGCCGGCGGGGGCGCGAGGCGCCCCCAGGAAACAAGATAGTGGCGTGCGGCGCCGCGGGCGCCGGTCGGCGGAGCCGGCTCTCGCAAGTCGCTTCCGACTTGCGAGACACGACACTAGCTTCCCGCGTCGCTCGATCGCGCGAGCGACAGAGGGGCTCAGTTCCCGATTTGCTGCGCGGGCTTGCCGGCCACGATGTTCCCGAACCACTGAGCGATGGTCGTGCCGTCGATCGCCTCCGTGTAAAAAGTCGGGCCCGCAATCCAGGTGTGTTGCGTGCTGGCCGGGTAGTACGTGCTGTAGTTCGGCGTCACCGTCTGGATGAACGTACGGAAATCGTCTAGGCCGGCATCGTAGGTCGCCGCGGGAACGGGCGTCGTGAAGTTCCCGGTGCAGTTGCTCGTTCCGTACCCATAGAACAGCGAAATCACGCCGTCGTCGTTCGAGTCGAGGAGGCCGCCCTGGACCTTGAACCCGGCGTTCGTGACCGAATCGATCACGAATTTCGTGTAGTCGAGCTCGTAATTGTCCGGATCTGGGCAGGCGGCCCCGCAATCCTTGAGAATCGAGTCGTCGAAGCCCCAGGTCGTGCGCCATTCGTGCTGGAGGCACGTGGGGATGTACGTGTCGGACATGGGCGGACCCGAGTCGTCGATCGACGTGACCGGGATCTTTCCGAACGCGCGCTGCACCAGGTAGTAGTCGCTCGCTGCGCCGAAACCGCCGGCGCTGACGCCCGTGAGCACGACCTGCGACGCGTCGGGGAACGTCGGCACGATGCGCTGCAAGTACGCTTCGATGTTGTTGCGTCCGACGAAGTGCTGTTGCCCCGTGACGCCGGTCACCATGCCGTTGTCGATCGTCCCCACGTGCACGTCGCCGGTGCAATACGGCACGAAGACCCAGTTCCAGTCCTTCATCGGGTTGTCGGGGTTGGTCCGATCGAACACGCCCGCGGAGCCGCCGCCCAGCGTTTGATCCAAGGCCGCCGTCTTGACGGCGGTCGGGTTCGTCCCGCACGTGAACGTGTCGAAGCACGCGCCGCCACCCTCGAGGAAGATCATCACGTCCTTCGACGAGCTGTTCATGTTGACGGAAACGCCCGCGGTCGAACCGTCGCGACAGAACGTGTCCGGGAAGTCGACCCAGGTCCACGTGCTGTCCGCGCCGGTGAGCGGCGCGCCGGTCGTCGGGAACGCGGGAAGCGGAGTCACCCCGCCGCTACTCGTCGCTTTGGCCCCTCCGCCGCTGCTGTCGCTGCCACAGCCACAGGCGAGCAGCGCGGCGAGCGCGAGAGAAACCGGAGTCGCGAAGGAGGCCGTAAGCTTCGTCATCCGCGGAACGGTCTCACGAAGCTCGGGCATTCGCAAACGTCGCGATGACGTCGGCGACGCGTTTCGAACACCGACACCCTACTAAGCGCGACACGCGACGCGACGCGCAAGCGAGGCGACAGCGTGGTTGCCAGGTTCGCCACCTCGCAGGATCGGCGGGGCGCGGCTCGGGGGAAACCCGCCGAGCGCGTGGCCTGGCGGCAAAGCAGATCCGCGGACTCCGTCGACTATTCTGCCGCGGTGACGGAGCCGGTTCCGGTCGAGATGCGCACCTGGATTTCGCCGCCGTTTACGACGAGCTCCGCCATCGATCCGCTCTCGAGCTGACCGCGCAAGATCGCTTCGGCGAGGGGCGCCTCGACCAAGCGGGCGATCGTGCGCTTCATGGGGCGAGCGCCCAACGTCGGGTCGTACCCCCCCGCGTCAAGCAGGCGATCCACGACGCTCTCGGAGAAGTCGACCCGGACGCCGCGCTCCAAGAGGAGTGTGTCGCGGACGCCGCCGAGGAGCCGCCTCGCGATTTCGCGTACGTCGGCTTTGCCGAGCGGCGAAAACACGAGCACCTCGTCGATTCGATTGTAGAGCTCGGGCGGGAGCGCAGCCCGCGCCGCGGCGACCACGCCGCGTTCTTCCGCTCCGTCGTTCGCGCCGGCGGGACCTGCGCCGAATCCGACTTTGCGCCGCGGGCTCGCGGACGTCACGTCGGCGCCGATGTTCGACGTGAGGAGCAACACGGTGTTCGAGAAATCGACGGTGCGACCGCGCCCGTCGGTGAGCCGTCCCTCGTCGAAGACGGCGAGGAATGCCTGGAGCACGTCGGGGTGCGCCTTCTCGATTTCGTCGAGGAGCACGACTTGATACGGCCGCTTTCGCACCGCTTCGGTGAGCTGGCCGCCAGCTTCGTGCCCGACGTAACCCGGCGGTGCCCCGACGAGGCGCGCGACCGAATGCGCTTCGGCGTACTCGGAGAGATCGAGGCGCGTCATCGCGTTTTCGTCGAAGAAGAGAACGTCGGCGACGGCCTTCGCCGTCTCGGTTTTTCCGACGCCGGTGGGACCGAGCAGCAAGAAGGTGCCGATCGGGCGCCGTGAGCCGAGACCGGCGGCGTTTCTCCGGAGAATGCGCGCGATGCGTCCGATCGACGCTTCGTGTCCGACGATGCGCTCGGCGAGCAGCTCTTCGAGGCGCAGCATGCGATCGCGATCGGTCTCGAGGAGCCGCTCCATCGGAACGTCCGCGGCCTCGGAGACGATCTCTGCGACCACCTCGGCGGTCACTTCGGGCAGGCCACGGCGTCGTGCCCGCGCGCCGGCGAGATCCACGATCGAGACGGCTTTGTCCGGCAGCGCGCGCCCCGGCAAATAGCGCACCGACCAGCCGACGGCGAGCGCCAGCGCTTCCTCGGTGTACCGCACGCCGTGATGTTTCTCGAAACCCGGCGCGAGCGCGTCGAGGACGAGGTAGGCGTCTTCGCGACTCGGCTCGAGCACCTCGACGACGGTGAAGCGCCGCGACAGGGCCGTATCTTGGTCGATGGTCTTCACGTAGCTCTCGCGGGTCGTCGCGCCGATGCACGGGAGCTCGCCGCGGGACAGCGCGATCTTCAGATCGCCGGTGATCTCGTCGGCCGCGTCTCCGGTGAAGAGCTGGTGGATCTCGTCGAAGAACAAAACGACGCGCCCTTCGGACGCGAGCACTTCCTTGCGGATCGCCGCGAAGCGTTGCGCGAGCGCGCCGCGCACCGGCGTCCCCTGGATGAGCTCCGTCATCGGCACTTCGATGATGATTCGATCATCGAGCGTGAGAACGTCTTCTGCGTCGGCGATGCGCTGCGCGAGCGCGCGAACGACGCTGGTTTTTCCGACGCCGGACGCCCCGACGAGGCAGGGACTATTGCCCTGACGCTTGGCGAGCACGTCGAGCGCTTGCTCCACTTCGGCCTCGCGCCCCACGACCGGGTCGAGCTCGCCCGAGGCGGCCGCGAGCGTCAAGTTGCGCCCGAGCGTCGCGAGCGTCGGGAAACGTTTGGCGTCGAGCACGAACCGCGCCGGCGCGACGCGTTTCTTCGGGGCGGGCGCGGAGCGCTCCACGCGCTCGGGCGCCGGCGAAGGGACGAGCGCGAGGGGCGGCTCGGTCCTCGGCTCTTCGACGATGACGGCGTTGGTCGCCGATCGCGCCGCCGAGCGCGCACTCGACAGGGGGACGATCGGGACCGTCGTCCCGGACGGTCGCCGCGGCGCGATCGACGCCGCGACCGCGGCGCGTTCGGCTCCGTGTCGCGTCACGATGCGGCGACGACCGACGAGGCCGAGCCCGACGTTCATCGTCGCGACGCGCAATCGGTTCACGTCGACACCGCATTGGTCGAGGGCGCGGTGCGCCGCGGACTTTCGCTCGCTCATCAACGCGATGAGCAGATGCACGCCGATCGGCTCGGCTGCGTTCATGCGCGAGCCGATCTCGCGAGCGCGCTCGATCGCGCGACGGAGTGGGTCGGCCTCGTCGTCGGTCGCCGCACGCGCGGCGCGCAGCAGGCGTTCGGCGGTGAGCGTGCGCTCCTGGAGCAAATCGGCGGCCGGGCCTTCCCGCGACGCGATCGCCGCGAGCAGGTGCGCGCTCGTGACGCGCTCCTTTCTCCCCGAGGCCAGCTCCTCTGCCAACTTCCGGAGCGCGACGAGCTCCGGTTCCTTCCGTAAAGGCTTCATGAGGGGGAACGTCCGAGTTTCGAGATTCGCCGGCCGCTCCCCGATCGGCCAAGTTCCCGATAGGTGGCGCTTACTGAACGATCCCGCCGTCGGGCACGCCGCCCGAAAATACGCGGCGGCCCGTCGCGATTTCGAAGACATCGAGGCTCGTCGGACCCCCGACGGCGACGAAGTCGGGATCGGCCGAAACGGCGAGATTCCGATCTCGGACGAGGCGCGCCAGCCAATCTTCGCCGAGCGACTCGTCCGCGGGGAGCTCGACGCGAAAGTCTCGACGGCCGCCGACGTCGAACACCTCGAGCACGAAGCGCCACGGCGCGTCGTCGGGCTCGCGGAGCTCGAGGCTCGCCAAGTACTTTCCCGCGGCGGCCATTTCGAAAGCGGGCTCCTCGAGCTTGACCCGCGTCAGACGCGTCGCCTTGTCGCCGACCAGGAGATAGAGCGTCACGGTCCGGTCGTGGCGCGCGACCCACACGGTGTCCGGACGCGACCCGGGAAGGAGCTGGAACACGCCGTCCGGCGAGATCGACAGCTTTTGATGTTCCCCTTCGCCATAGAAGCGCTGCATGTCCTTGTCCGTCGTGTAGACGAACGCGCCGTCGCGGAGCGATCCGAGCGCGCGTCGATCGTAGTCGGGGAGATCGACCCATTCGGCCGGCAACGACACGACATCGGTGGAGGCGATCGCGTCGTACGCGAGCAACGTCAGACCGGGCGGCAGGACCCAGAAGCGATCGGGGTTCGTCCGATCGGGAAGGAGCGCGGCGCCGGACGTGAGCGGCGCGGGCGCGAACGAACGCGCCCGGTCGTCGGCTGGTAACAACCGGTAAATGCCGTCGCGGCCGGTCGCGACGAAGCTCCCGTCGGCCATCGTCACGAGACCGGTCACCGTCCCCATGGCGACGTGCACGACCTCGGTGAACCGCGACGTGTCGATCGCCTCGAGGCCGCCGGGGACGAGACGGCCGAGTCGGCCTTTGCCGAACGCGAGCGTCGAGATGTCCGCGCGTCGTGGACCGATCTTCATCTTGCGTCGCGTGGCGAGGTCGAGCTCGACGTGAGGCGGTTTCTCGACCCCGGCATCCAAGAGCCGCCTGCCGAGGAGGGCTTTGTTCTGGGCCGACGCCAGGGGCGACGGTCCGGCGATGCGCGGTTTGCTGCACGCCGTCAGGACGATCGACAACGCGACGACGATCCTCGTTTCCCATCGTGACCTCGGACGGATCGAGCGATATGAAGGACGCGGCCACGCGCTCGGCGCCGGCCGAGCCCCCCATGAAGAAGGCACGCTTTTCGTCCGGAAGTAGCGAAAGGAAGGCATGGGCCTTTGCCGGAGCTGTTTTCGGCGCGCTGACGCTCGTCGGGTGCCAGCGTTTCGGAGAAGAGCGACAGTGCCGCGCGGTCGCGCGCATCGTCAATCCCGTGCTCGCGACGATCGACGACGAGCGACGGAAGAACCCGATGAGCGCGCCGGCTCACCGCGACATCGCCAAGCGGTATATGGCGCTCGCCTCGGCACTCCCGACGGCTTCGCTTTCCGACTTGCCGTTCCGCAACGCGCTCGAGGGGTACCGCGAGGTCTTTCGCGAGGCCTCGCACGACGC
>DATBBD010000488.1:0-7666 GCA_036271175.1 Polyangiaceae bacterium
GCGGGTACACTTCGCGCTCCACGAAGGCGCGAACGCGTCCGAGTACGTCTTTCATCTCAGGCGAAATGTCGAAATCCATGATGGTGCTCTCGTCCGACGGGACCCGAAAAAAGGGCGCGGGCGAGAACTATACTCGCGACCATCGCTTTTCAGCGCCCTTCTGCGCCGTCAATTCACTCAGCGCGCCGCGTCGTCGAGGACGGACTCGAGCTCGTGCGGCGCCGGCGCGCCTTCTTTTCGCCAGACCTCGACACCCTTTCGATTCAGGACGACCACGGTGGGAACGACGTCGACCTTCCCGAACGGACCCCGCGCCTCGAGGGTGGCCTGGTCCGCCAACGCAATCGGGAACGGCAATTCCAAGGTCGCGGCGAAGGCCTCGACGAGGGGTTGGTTACGCGGCGGTTCGAGGACGACCGCGCCTACGTTGATGCGCGGCGACCGCGAGCGTTCGAGCTCCGCGAGCCGCCGCACGACGATCTGAGAGATCAGATCGTACGTGGTGATGAACACGATCACGGTGACCCGCCCCAAGGTGGTTTGGGTGCTGAGGTGCGCGCCGTCGATGGCGACGAAGTCGAAGCCTCGGAACACCTGTGCCACGACGGTCTTCGGTTCGTCGTCGTCCGTCGTCGTGACGCAGCTCGGCGTTGCTCCGCCGAGGACGAGCATCAACGCTATCGGAAGGAGCCGCCAGCGGGGCGCGGGATTGCGCCTCGCCCGCGCCGGCTCAGGGTGGCGCCGCATGCAACGGCGGAGCCTCGGCGGCGCTCGGACCGAACAGATCGGCGAAAACGCTGAGCGCCTCCGGTATCGAACGGCCGTCTCGAGCATGCGCCACGACGGTGATCGCAAGATCGTCGACCGCCGCATTGAGCGGCGTCGCTTCGAGCAGCACGCCGTTCAAGCACTCACCCGGCCGAGGCGCGTGACGGCGCTCGACGATCGGATCGTGCTTCACCCAGTCGAAGGCTTCGCCCAGCCGGAACGAGCAAGCGATGACCTGGACGAAGTCTAGATAGAGGGGCGCGATGATCGCCGTGATGCGATTCGGTCCCCCCACTTTGCCGGCGAGCGCGTACGCCGCTTGCCGAGGCGTCGCATCGGACGAAATGGGACCGATCGCCGTGAGCAAGCGCTGCCGACGTGCGGCATCGACTTCGACGGCCAAGAGCGGCGCGTAGATCGCAATCCGCGGCACCGTCACGCGATCGATGTCTTGCTCGAGCGCCGCGATCCAAACGTCGCGCGCCGCGCCGTCGAGCTCTCGATAAGCCATAGCCGCGGCGAGTGCGGCCTCTGCGTCCGTCGCGAGGCTGCCCAAGAACGTGCACCACACGTCGACGAGCCGAGGATCGGTTCCAGCAAGCGCTGTACTGCGAAACGCAACGTCGTCCACCCGCCGATCACCCGCCACACTCGGCTGGCACTTCCGCATGGGAACGTAAGCTAGAGGATCGCATCGGCCATCGCAAGACGCTCTCTCACCGATGCGTCAATCTTCACTCGTCGACTTCACCGTCGTCGTGCCACAACGCGCCGCCGAGCTCCACACGAAGATCGGCAATTGTTTCATCGAGCTCGACCGCCCGCGAAATCGGTCCCGCGATCATGATCGTGCCAATCGAGGACGTGGGCACAGCGGTGTTATTGCCGACGCGAGTTGCGCGCGGTTCGACGAACATCGCGCCGAGCCCTTCGCTCGCCTCGAGGATCCCGCGAACAAACACCATATCCACAGCCCGCACGCGCACACGACGCACCACCATCTCATCGCCGAGCAGGGCCGCGAGCCACACTTTGCCGTCCACTCGGAGGGGAGCTATAGCACCACCCGGGCGAATTCGGAGCAACGGCGACGACGTCGAAGATGGCGGAAATACAAGACGAGCAGGATCTAGAACCGCTTCCCGAACCGGAGCGCGACGACGAGGGAGACGAGGCGACACAGGTCGATCCGAACGACCCCGCAGAGCTCTTGACGTCCTTCGAGGACGAGCTCGGCAACGAGGACGAATCCGGTTCGGAGCTCGACGCCGGTGTCGACGTCGAGGAACAAGAAGAGGGCGGTTTCGACGGCGAGCCCGAACCGTTCGATCTAGGAGACGTCGGAAGCGAGCTCATCGAATTCGTACAGCTCGACGGCGAAGGCGACGATGTGGGTTTCGCCGACGACACCGGCATCGAGATCGGCGAGGCCGAACCACTAGGAACCGACTCCGGCGAAGAAGGCGGCACGGAGCCCGGAGATCTCATGAGCGACTTGCTCGGCGAGAATCTGCCGAGCCTCGATTCGGCTGACGACGGCGGGGACGAAGGCACGAACGAGCCCAACGAGATCGACGCGATCGACGATGATCCGCGGCCCCCGCCCGCCGAGCTGCCGTGGATCGAAGTGGCTCTCCGGGCGTCATCGCCGCGATCACTGGTCGTGCAGGCCTCGGAGCGCCGATTCGCAGCGGGAGACGATCTCACGCTCGTGGATGATTCGGGAAACGCGACGGTCCTGGTGCGCAAGGGCGGCGGTGCAATCACCAGCATGGTCGTCGACGCCGAGAACGGCTTTTTGGTTTACGCGACGGTGGGCGGACGATTGTTCCGCACCAATTTCGAGGGGTTGCCGACCCGGCTCGTCGGCTGGCCGGAGGTCGCCGGCTTTCCCACGGATCGTCCGTTCGACGTGCGCTTGGGCGGCCCGACGCCCAGCTCGCGACCGGCGATCTTGCTTCAGATCGCCGACGGGGCCGGCTCGCTCCTCGAGAGTACCGATCACGGCAGCACCTGGCGACGCGTCGATCTCGGAGGTCCGGTCCTGTCGCTCGCGAGCGGCACGCCTCCGGTCGCACTCGTGCGCACCTCGAAGGGCCTCGCACTCTTTCGCTCCGAAGCGACGGGCGGGTTCACGGCGGCCGCGCTCTTCTCGTCGGACGATCCCGAGGGGACGACGCTCTCCGTCGCGGGCACCGTGATCGTCGCGCTCGAACCCGATCTCGGCGTGCGGGTGTCGGCGGACGACGGCGCGGTGTTCCGGCGCGTCGCGGGCGGTCGCTCGGCAACGGCGGTAACAGCCGCGATGATCGCGGGGCGGCCGAGCGCATTCGTCGCGCTGTTCGATCCCACGACGGTGCGCGCGTCGCTCGCGTGCGTCGACGCCGGCACCGGAGACTCGGTCACCGTCGCCGACATCGAATCGAGCGACGACGACGAGTTCACGCGGGTGCTCTCGCTCGGCTGGGATCCTCAGACCGAGACGCTGTGGGCCGCGGGCACGTTCGGGCTCCGGTGCTTTCGTCGCCCGCCGAGCGCGTAGCGGCGCGACGACGTCAGCTTTCGGGTTCGGTCTGGCGACGGTTCCGCGCCGCAACGACCGCCGCAACTTCGCGGTAGGCGTCGAGCACGCCGCGATCCCTCGGCGCGAGACGGACGGCGAGAGCGAGGTGTCGCTCGGCACCCGACGGATCCTTCTGCACGTCGCCTTCGAACCGAGCCGCGTTTCGAAGCCACTCCACGGCGGAGCTCGGATCACCCGGTTCGCCGAGCTCGAGCGACTCCCGCATGCGGCCGTACGCGAGCGTCGCGCCCGAAAGATCGCCGAGCGACGCGCGCCAATCACCCTCGAGTGCGCGCGCTTCGACGGCGCGCGGTGAGGCCGGCACTTGGCGCACGCGCGCGATGGCCTGCGGAAGATCGCCCATCTTCGCGAGCAGCTTCGCGAGGTCCATCGTCGCGCCGATTTCCGGCGTTCCCTTTTTTTCGCCGAGCGTGATCGCCCGCTCGAGGAGCGCCAGCGCACGACCCGGTCGCCCTGCTTCGATCAGCGTGCGCGCGAGCCCCGCAGTCGCCTCGGGATCGTCGGGGAGATAGCGGAGCGCGCGTTCGAAGAGCCGGCCCGACTCTTTCTGGTAGCCCGCCCCGAGCGTGCGCTTCGCGGCGAGGAGGCAGACGTCGTGGCGCGTGCGATTGCCGCTCTCCGACGCCTCGAGGTGCTCGGCATCGGACACCGCGCCGTCGACGTCGCCGCGTTCGAGTCGCGCCTCGAACCGGCTCCAGCGCACCGACGGCAACGCCGGGCATCGGGCAACCGCCTCGTCGAGCGCTTGCAAGCGTGCGCCGAGCGTCGTCTCGTACGTTGCCTGGCGTCGAAACAGGAGCGCGGCGAGCGGCGCATATTCTTCGTCGCGCGTCGCGGCGCGGAGCGCTTCACGCGCGCCGTCGAGATCGCCGCGCCGCGCGAGCAAGGTCGCGCCGATAGCCCCGGTCTCGGTGACCGGAAGCGCCTCGTTCAACATCGAGAGCGCACCCTCCGCGCGGCCGCCGTGATGCGCGTCGATCTCCGCGACGAGTCGCGTGACCTCGGGGTGCCTCGGGGCGCGTTCGAGGGCGTTGACGTAATGCTCCCGCGCGCGTTCCGCGTCGCCGCGTGCGAGCGCGTCGTCGGCTTCGTGGGTCAGCTCCGCGAGCTCGAGTGCGCGAACCACGTCGTTCGCGAGTGGCGCGGGCGCAAAGCCGCGATCGAGCGCGACGCGAACGACGTCGCCTTCCCCTTCGAGCGTGCCGGAGCGAACACCCTCCGAGCTCGGCGCGCGCGCGCCGACCGCCGGCATGACGATACGAGCGAGGGCCGAGCCGGCGCCGGTCAACGTCGCGACGCGTCCGCGCCGTTTCATGAAACGACCGACGGACGTATCGACGATCTGGAGTGCGACGCCGAGCGCGGGGCCGTCCACTTCGGCACCCCGCGCGCGCGCGACGACCAGACGAACGTCGCCTTCGGACGGCGCGAACAAGACGTCGAACGCGATCGCGCCGCGCGCCCCCACGACTCCCACGCCGAGTCCATTCGCGACGCGCCACACCGACACCGGGCGCGTGAGCCCGCCGAGCGACTCGCGAAGCCGGCGTTCGAGCCAGCGCGCGAGCAGATCCGCGCGTAGCGACACCGAGAGATGTTCGAGGTGTCCCCGGCGATGCCGGAAAAGCCGAACCCCGCCGGACAAATCGACGGGGAATTTCAGATTCGGCAAGGTGACGCCGAAGCTCTCGACGACGAGGGGGCCGAGCTCGATGGGTTCGTACAGCTCGAGGCCGAGCGCCCCTCGCGCGACGGTCAGGCGCAGGGGCGCATTCGGAAGGGGACCCAGCCCGTCCGAGGGCACGGGAACACCGGCGCGGACGCGATCGGGTCGGGGCACTCGACGTTCATGGTACCAGGCAGCCGAGAACGCGGGGCAACTACTCCCCCGAAACGGGGACGCCGCGCTCGGCGTTGCTCGCTCAGTCTTCGTTGCTGGCGAGCTTCTTTCGCATCCGCTTCATCAACTCCGGGAAGCCGTCCTTCTTGATGATGCGGTTGAACTGTTGGTGGTAGTTGTTCACCAGGCTCGACCCCTCGGTGATGATGTCTTCGATGCGCCAGGCGCCGTCGACGCGATGCACGAGGTAGTCGATCGAAATGGGCTCTTCGCGGGCGTTGGTGCGACTTTGTGCGACCGTCTTCACGATGAAGCCGTCGGCTTGTTTGTCTTCTCCGTCGAACCGCACGTCGTAGTCGGCGGTGCGATCGAGGTTTCGGCGGTACGCACGCTGCACGAGCTGCTTCAATACGTCGGAGAAGTCTTTGCGCTCCGCGTCGGTGCGCTCCGCCCAGTGGTCTTTGAGCGACCCCTGCGCAAGCGTGCCGTAATCCAGAATCGCGTCGAACACGGCGCCGATCTTTTGCTGGGTCTCGTGCTTCTTCACGAGCGCGGAAAGCTCCGTCTGCTTCGCCTTCATGAATGTCTGCGCCGTGTCGTCGTCTGCGAATGCCGACAGGGCGAAGCACAGCAACAAGGCGATCGGGGCGAAGGTTCGAAGGGCTCGCATGGGTCGTTCCTTTTCGATGTCGGGGGGCGAGATAGCCCTAACGCAAGCGGGATGCCATCGAATCAAGGTGCGGCGCGAACCCGTCCCGGCCATGTAAATGGCCATTATTTTTAGGGTTATCCTTGCTCGGCCTGATTCGAGCCCTGGAACGTGTCGCGCGACTGCAACACCGCCCGGCGTATCGTGTCGCAAGCGCGCCGGACCGCGGCGTCAGCCCATTCGCTGATTCCGCGCCGGGCCCGAATCCGCCGCTGGCGGAAAAAAGCTCGTCATGTCCGGTTCGGGCGGCACGCGCGAGCCGAGGCTCACGCGAAATACCGCGCCGGAGCCCAGCGTATTGTCGACCTCGATTCGAAAACCGTGGTCGTCCGCGATGCGCTTCACGACAGCGAGCCCGATGCCGGTGCCGTGGGATCGGGTCGTGAAGAACGCGTCGAACAGCCGCGCGCGCGCCTCGGGGTCGATGCCCACGCCGTCGTCCGACACGGTGAGGACCACACTGCCGTCGGGCGCGACCTCGATGCGCACTTCGACTTTTCCGCCGGCCTTCGACGCCTGCACGCCGTTCCGGATCAGGTTCCAGATGAGCTGCCGGATCTGAGCGCCATCGGCGCGAATGGCGATCGCATTTTCGCCTTCGTAAGCGACGGCGACGTCGGAGACGCCGCGCCCTTGCTTCGACGACAGCTCCACGACCTCGCGCGCGATGCGCGCGACGTTGATCGTCGAGATCTCCGGTTTGCGCGGCTTCGAGACGTCCATCATGTCCCCCACGAGGTCGTTCAACCGCGCGGTCTCGCGCTGGATGATGTCGCACAGCTTGCGGTCGTCGGCGGAGAGCGCCGGATTCGTGCGCAAGAGCTGCACCGAGCCGGCGATGGAACCCAAAGGATTGCGAATCTCGTGCGCCAGGCCTGCGGCGAGACGGCCGAGCACGGCCATGCGCTCCGCGTTCTCGGCGCGCGCCTCCGCCTCGACGATGCGGCCGCCGGCGGTTCGCAATCGCTCGGCGAGATAGCCGGAAAGCACCGTGACGACGCCGATGACGAGCACGTTGACGACGACGTAATAGAAGAGCTCCTGGCTCGTCACCGCGTAGATGGGCGCGGCTTGATCCACCGGCGGTCTGACGACGGCCATGTGCAGCGCGTCCGCCAGCGAGACGTAACAGACGACGCCCGCAACGCCGGCGACGAGCGCACCGCGGAACCCGATGAGGAATGCGCCGAGAAGACACGTGAGCCCGTAGAACGACGTCGCGCCGCTCGCGGTCCCACCGGTGACGTAGACCAGGACGGTGACCGTCGCCTGATCGAGGACGAGCTGCGCGACGGCGAGCGATTCGAGGCCGCGCCCGAGCCGGAGCACCGCGCCGTAGACGCCCGCGAGCGCGAACGCCGTGGCGAGCATCGCGAGCACGATTTGCTGGCTCGAAGAGCCGACTTGGAAGCCGCGACTCACGTTCAGCGCGGCGAACGCGCCGAGCGCGACGAAGAGCAACCCGACGCGCGCGATGACGACCCACGCGAGGCGCCGGGCCAGCGGAACCCCCGCGACGCTCTCCGGGATCCCGAGCCGTACGGCCATGCGCCCGGCTCAGTCGGCCTTGATGTTGCCGGCGAGAGAGAAAATCGGGAGATACATCGAGACGAGCACGACGCCGACCATGCCGCCGATGCCGACCATCATGATCGGCTCGAGCATGCTCGTGAGCGACGCGACGGCGATGTCCGTTTCTTCTTCGTAGAAATCGGCGATTTTATTGAGCATCTGATCGAGCGCGCCGGTTTGCTCGCCGACGGCG
>DATBBD010000489.1:0-4607 GCA_036271175.1 Polyangiaceae bacterium
TGCACAGAAGCGTCATATCGCCGGACCACGCAGGGACGATGCTGTTGTCCGGCGGTGGGTTGAGCGCGACGGCGAGCGAGACCTTGGTGATCGCGGCCGAGCCGACGTCGTTCCAGCTCAACGCGCCGGTGTCCGGATTCGATCCGTCGCTGACCGCCGCTACGCTCGTGAGGATCGAATAGGAAAGCGAGGACGCCTTCGCCGTCGAACGCATCAAGGTGCCGTTCCCGGTCGTCGTCGGGACCCAGACCGTCGACGACGGCAGACCTTTTTCGAAATCGACGCACTGGTAGTCGGCCGCGAGCACGCCGGTCGGAAGCTTCTGTTGAGTGCAATACGTCGACGTCGTGCCGCCCGTGCCGCCGGTCGCTGTCGTGCCGCCGGTCGCTGTCGTGCCGCCACTCGAGGTGCCACCACTCGCCGCGCCACCACTCGCCGTCGTTCCGCCACTCGATGCGCCGCCGCTCGAGCTCGTTCCCCCGCTCGATGCGCCGCCGCTCGAAGACACACCGCCGCTCGATGCGCCACCGGACGCGGCCGTTCCGCCGTTCGACGCGCCGCCCGTCGAGGTGGTTCCGCCAACCGACGCGCCGCTCCCGCCGCCGCTCGAAGGGCTACCCCCTGCGCCGCCGCTCGACGTTGCACCGCCGGAGTTGGTATCGCCTCCGCCGTCAGCGCCGGCGCGAAGCGTCGGCGCATCGCTCACGCAGGCGGGGAGCAGCCCGAAAGCGCCGAGACCGGCGCAAACGAGCGCGTGTGTTTTGGGGAGTGACCAGCGTCGCGTCATGGCGTTCACCCAAATCCTCTCACGAAGAAGCCAGGGGGACCATTTTCGGTAACATGCGTGCCGAGATCGCGCAAATCGCCGCGCGGGTTCGGTCACCCTACGGTCAGGCGTTCGCTTCTCGCGCCAGCAAACCGAAGTTCGCGATGGTGGAGCACGCGCGCTGGATCTCACGCATGAGACGGAGGCGGTTATCGCGGACCTTCGCGTCGTCGACCATGACGAAGACGTCGGTGAAGAATCGTTCGAGCACCGGGGAAAATCGCTCGATGGCTTGCAGACTCGACGTGTAGTCGCGCGCGCCGCTATCGGTGTACGAGCGGAGCATCGTGAACGCGTCGAAGAGCGCACGCTCGGACGGGTGCACGTCCGTGCTCACGCGATCGGGCGCGACCGCGGAGCCTTCGGGGGCCTCCTTCGCGATGTTCGTGGCCCGCTTCAACACCTCGCCCGCCGACGCGCGGACGTTCGCGTCGATCGAGGACAGCGCCCGCGCGCGGCGCACGACGTCGACCGGCTCGTCGTGCCCCACCGCGATGCACGCATCGACGACGTCGGACGCGAGCCCGGGCGAGAGGACGCCGCGCAGTCGCTGCGCGAGAAAGCCGGAGAGCCGGTCGGCGGTCGCCTGGGCGTCGAGATCGAGCGCAACGGCATAGCCGGCGTGCGCGATCGGAATGGCTTTGGAGACCGAAAACGCCCAGTCGCGCGCAATGAGCGTCCTGAGGAGGCCGATCGCGGCGCGACGAAGCGCCATCGGGTCGGCAGTGCCCGTCGGCATGACGTTGATCGCGCAAGAACCGGTTAGCGTATCGACGCGTTCCGCGATCGCGACGAGGGCGCCGGCGTCGCTCACGGCCGTGTCGTCGTCGGCGCCGCGCGGGAGATAATGCTCGGCGATCACGTCGGCGACCGGCTCCGCGACGCCTTGGACGAGCGCGTACGACCGACCGATGATGCCTTGAAGCTCGGGGAGCTCGCCGACCATCAACGTGACGAGGTCGCACTTCGCGAGGGCCGCACCTTGAAGCGCGACGGAGATCACCGTCGTGTCGAGACCGAGGAGCGCGCCGAGCTCCGCGACGAGTCGCTCCATGCGGCGCACCTTGTCGCCGACCGAACCGAGGCGCTTGTGAAAGAGGATGCCGTCGAGCGCCGGGCGGCGCGCCGCGAGCGACGTCTTCAGATCTTCGTCGTAGAAGAATTTCGCGTCGGAGAGCCGCGCTCGCATCACGCGATCGTTTCCGCGGCGCACGTTCTTCGGATTTTCCGCGGTGTTCACGACGGCGAGGTAGTTCGGCATGAGCCGTCCGTCCTTGCCGCGAAGGCCGAAGTACCGCTGATGGCCCTTGGCCACGTCGAGGATCACGCGCTCGGGCAGCGCGAGAAAGCTCGGCTCGAATCCGCCGATCACGACCTGCGGCTCTTCGACGAGCGAGGCGTTCTCGCCGACGAGGAACGGATCGAGGATGAGCTCGCCGTGAAGCTCCTTCGACGCCGCGACGAGCCGCTCGGTCATGAGGTCGGCTCGGCCTTTCATGTCGACGATGACGTGGTGCTCGCGGAGGCGCGCGACGTACTCCGAGGCGCGCGCGAGCTCGAACGGCGCGCCGCCGAGAAAGCGATGCCCCTCGGTGGTCCGCCCGGCGATCGCGCCGGCGAATTCGAACGGCACGACGTCATCGCCGAGCAAGGCAACCAGCCAGCGAACCGGGCGTCCAAACGCGACGTCGCCGTCCGACCAACGCATGGATTTGCGAAACGGGATCTCCGCGCACACGCGGGCGAGCGCGGCGGGCAAGAGCGCCTTCGCCGGACCGCCTTTTTCGAGTCGGTTCGCGGCGACGTACGCGCCCTTCGGCGTTTCCTGCACGAACAAGGCGTCGAGCGCGACGCCGCTCTTCGTCGCGAACGCCTCGGCCGCGCGCGTCGGGCGAGAAGCGGCGTCGAACGCGACCCGAGCGGGCGGACCGAGCACGACGTCGGCGAGGTCGGGTTGATGAAGGGCGACGTCGTCGACCATCACCGCGAGCCGACGCGGCGTTCCTTCGGCGCGCACGATGTCGTGAGAGAGACGAAGCTCCGCGAGCCGGGCGCGGATCAGATTCGGTAGCGCTTCGACCGCGGCGCCGACGAACGATGCGGGGAGCTCTTCGACGCCGATCTCGAGTAAGAGGCCAGAAGTGGCAGACGTCGCCATGGGCACGGGAGCTTTTGCCAGACGGCCGCGCGTAGCAAGACCCCGTGGTAAGCTCTTCAGGTGAGAATCGCGTGCCCGATGTGCCGGAAGGTCGCCGAAGTCGCCGACGACCATCCGTTTCGGCCCTTCTGCTCGGCTCGTTGCAGGCTCGCGGACCTCGATAATTGGCTGAGCGGGACGTACCGCATCTCGACTCCGCTCGAAAATACCGAGGACGACCCGGTCGACCCGAACGACGTCCCGTGATGCTGCGCTGGTTCGCCGAATTTTCGGTCAATTCCGGGACCAGGACGATGGCCGACGCGGTTTGTCGGCGCTAACTTACCGAAAAATGGTCGAGGCAGATTCCGTCTTTCGCGCCATGACGGACGACGGGACGTTCCGCGTCCTCACGTTGAAAACGACGGACACGGTGCGACGCGCGCTCGCCGCTCAAGACGCCGCCGGACCCACCGCGCGAGCGTTCGGCGATCTCATCACCGGAGCGATCCTGCTCCGGCTGACCTTGGCGCCGCAACTCCGGGTTCAGGGCATCCTCCGCGGCAGCGGGAGCACCGGCACCATCGTTGCCGACTCGCACCCGAGCGGGCGCACCCGAGGCCTCGTCAGCAAGGGACGAAACGGCGAACCCATCGATCTCGGACCGGGCAGCTTGCTCCGGCTCATGCGCACGATGCACGACGGCCGTCTTCACCAAGGCGTCGTCGAGGTGGCCGGCGGCGCGATCGCGCCCGCCCTGATGACGTACATGCAAGTGTCCGAACAAGTGACCACCATGATTGCCGTAGGCACCGTGTTCGACGAAACCGGCCTCGTCTCGTCGGGGGGCTACCTGGTTCAGCTCCTTCCGGGCGCCGAGCGCGGACCCTTGCTCGTCATGGCCGAACGGCTCGAAGAATTTCGGACCATCGATCATTGGTTGGTACGTCCCGCCTTCACGCCGGGCGCGCTGATGGGCGAGCTGCTCTACGGCATGCCGTTCACCGAGCTCGGCGCGAGCGACGTCCGATTCGAATGCTGGTGCAGCCAGGTGACCGTCATGTCGAGCCTCTCCACGCTCCCGCGCACCGAAGTGCAATCGATGATCGACGACGGCGAAGTCCTCGAGATCCAGTGCGACTACTGCAACGCCGAGTACCGCGTCTCGCCAGGCGAGCTCAGAGGGCTGGTCGAAACGAGCTGAGTCGTCGGCTCGACGACGGGCTCCGGCGCGGTCTGCCGTCCGCTCACGAACTCCCGGTTTCTCGATTCCCGCTGCAACAATCGGCCGGTGGTGGGCCGTCGGTCTGGCCCGAGCCGCGTGACCAAGCGTCGCACGAGACGCGAAGCACGAGTGTCGATGGCGAGATCGGCTACCTGACACGAAGTGACGAACGAGAGTTCGCGATCATCTGCACTAGTCACGCGATCCGAGTGTTGTCCTCGCAAGCTACCTCGCGCTTAGCAGTGACGACACGATCGAACGCGTCGCGACACGTTCAACACTTCGCTTGCTTCACTGCGAATCGAGATCAATCGTTCACCGAGACGTTCGGGTGCGGATCGATCGCTCGCTCTTAGGGAGAGCGCGCGACGATTGCGTTCAGGGCGCGCGACCATGCTGCCTACTCAGTGATGAAAAAC
>DATBBD010000490.1:0-5566 GCA_036271175.1 Polyangiaceae bacterium
ACGTCGCTGGATCTGTCCGGTGCGGAAGACGTGATCCGGCTGGTCGCGAACGGCAACGACGTCTTCGCCACGACGGGCACGCCGTCGCAGACCGCCGCGGCCGCGACGGGGCACGTCTTTCGTTACACGAGCGGCACCTGGTCGGACACCACGCCGACCACTGTCGTGGCACCGGCGAACGGCTGGGGCGCTCTCTCGGCGCTCGGCGCGACGGTCGTCGTCGCAGCCAATCTCACGACGCGCCCGCCGCTGCTCCGGTCGAACGTCGCGACGAGCTGACCGGCCTTTACAACCGGCGCGGATTCCTCGAGCTCGCGCGACAGAATCTGAGGCACATCGAACGAAGCCACCAGAGCGCGCTGCTCTTCTTCGTCGACCTCAACGGAATGAAGCTCATCAACGACGAGCTCGGTCACGACGAGGGCGATCGCGCGCTCGCCGAGACCGCGGACGTCCTCCGAGCGACATTTCGCGCCTCCGACATCGTGGCGCGCCTCGGCGGTGACGAGTTCGTCGCGCTGCTCCTTGAGGCCGGCGCCGAGCAGATCGACATTTTCTCGAACCGGATCCAGCGCGAGATCACGATGCGCAACGCCAAGGGCGACCGCCGTTATCGCCTCTCGGCGAGCGTCGGCGGAGCGGTCTACGAATCATCGCACCCCGAGACGATCGAGGGGTTGCTCGCCAAGGCCGACGCGCTCATGTACGAGCAAAAGCGCCGCCGGAGAAACGGACCGCTCCTGTCGATGCCCGTCGGGCCCCCGACGGACGACGCCCGAGAGTAGCGGTAGCAGCGCGGAGGGAGCGACTGACGGCGGGCGACGCATCGTTGTCCTGGCGTCTCTGACTCGCGGGTCACCGCGATCTCCCCGCGCTACTTTTCGCCTTCTTGCTCGCTTTCTTCGCTATGCGGCTTTTTGCCGCTGCCGTGCCCGGCGCCAGAAACCACGCCCGTTTCAACCACGGCGAAAGCGCATCCGCGTCGTCATGCATCCGTTCCGGAACCTGGATCCAGCTTCGCATCGGCGCCTTCTTTCCGATCTTCCACTCGCTCGCGCCGGCGAGTGACAAAAGCTCGTTTTGCGCCGATTCCTCCGGCAGGCGAACGACGATGCGCGCTTGTTTCGTCACTAGTGCAAATAGCTTGCCTCCATTGAACCATCCGTCCGATGAAAGCACGTTGCGGCGCACGACTCCGTCGAATCCGTCGATGATTTCTTGCAGAGAATCCTGGAGATGCAGAACCAGTGACGCGCTCGCCCGCGGCGCAGGACGCTCCTCGGCGGACGTCGTCGCAGCGTGTTTCGGCGGACTTTTCGCGGCCCTTCTCGCGGGCTTCTTCGGGCCTGTGTCGACGCGTCGGCGAGCGTTCATGATTCGAATCTAACAGCCTCGTCACGAGGCTCGAAGCGGGTCGAGATGCACACTCGCGCCATCATTTTTCAGTTCGTTGTGTAACGGCTCCGTGGCCGAATAGCTCTGATGGCCACGACGTGTCGGGGAGGGCGCAACGGCTAATTGCGAATCATTGAGTTCGAGGCAACGAATCGCAACGTGCACTACGTCGTTCCGGCGCGCGATGTTACTGCGCCGGATCATGCAGTCCGCAAAGCATTTTCCGGCTCAAATCGAAGATCGTCGGAAGGCGGAAGAACCCTCGTGCGGGCTGATGGATTGCGTATAAGTAGGGTGCTCGTAGGGCGGCCGCGGCGGCGCGTCGCACGCACACGGAAAGGGTTGAGCAATGTCTTCACGTATTGAGATCGTGCACTGGCGGAGTTTCGCTTCTGGCTTGTTCCGCACCGCGCTCGTCGCGCTGGTCGGCGTCGGGGTGAGCTGCTCGTCGGCGTCGGATGGCTCGTCGGGGAAGGGTTCTAGCGGAACTCCGGCAACAACGGGTTGCGGCGACGGCATGATCGAGCTCGGCGAGGATTGCGACGGGACGAACGTTGGGACCGCCACGTGTGCGACGGCAACCGGCAACCCGGCGGCGTCCGGGACGCTCGGCTGTCTCAACTGCAAGTTCTACACGAATGAATGCTCCACGGGCCCGACCGGCGCGGGCGGCTCCGTGGGCGTCGGCGGATTCCCGGTTACCAGCGGCGGATTCCCGAGCAACACCGGCGGCGATACCACGGGCTCGAGTGGTGGCTTTGGCGGCATCACGGCGAGCGGCGGAACGGCGGGCATCGGCGGCAGCGGCGGAACCATCGGGAGCAACGGCGGGACGAGCGCGGCCACGGGTGGTGCTGGAGCCGTGGCTGCAGGGGGCGGCTCGGCAACCCCGACCATCCCGCCCGATCCCGGCGATTGCCCCAACTTCGCGAACGGCACGATCACCTACGAGGGATTGGACGGCATTCAAGTCGCGGTGGGCACCAAGTCCGAAGGGCCGACCGCGCCGATGCTCTTCTACTGGCACGGCACCGGGTCGACTTCCGGCGAGTACGCATTCATGGCCGCGCCCGTCGCGGCGGGAATCACTGCTGCCGGCGGCGTCATCGTCTCGTTCCAGAACTCGACGGGAGGCGATCTGTTGTCGGGCACGTCGATCTTCGGCGCGGGCGACTTCAAGCTCACCGACGGTCTCGCTGCCTGCGCGGTCAAGAACTTCAACGTCGATCCTCGCCGCATCTACACGATGGGCTGCAGCGCAGGCGGGCTCTTCGCAGCCGCCATGGCCGCCGAGCGCTCGAATTACATCGCTGCCGCGTCGTCGAACTCGGGCGGATGGGTAGTCCCCGTCACGTTCGAAGGCAGCTACACGCCGCCTTATATGGCCGTCCACGGCGCGCCCGGCACTGACGTCGTCGTCGTCGACTTCTCCATGACGAGCGCAACGGCGGAAATGGCGTGGAAGCAGAGAGGCGGCTTCTCGATGGACTGCAATACCGGTGGCGGTCACTGCGGTGGCGCTGGGCTCGCGGGAGACGTCTGGACCTTCTTCCAGGCACACCCGTACGGCGTAAGCCCCGAACCTTATGCGAGCGCACTCCCGTCGGGCTTCTCGACAGAATGCACGATCGATTGATTTAGTCGACCGATGAGGCGCGCCGGGAACGGCGGCCGACAGCGCGCGCGAGCTCCGGTTCGCGCGCGCTTCGTTTTTTGGGATGGAGTTCCGTGGCCCGGGCGCGTGCAATGTCGACGCGTTCGACCTCGACGCGCACTCCCGGAGATTACTCGACCTGCACGCCGAGCGTGTTCAGCACCATCGACACCAGCGTGTATTGCCCGACGGTGAACAGGAAATCCATGACCTGCTCCTCGGTCCAATCCCCGCGGAGCGCCGTCCACGTCGCATCGCCGATCATCTGATCGGCGTGGAGCTCATCGGTTGCGACGAGCAGAGTTCGCTCGCGGTCCGTCCAGGGGTGAGCATCGATACCTAGTTTCACACCGTCGATTTCCTCGTCGGTGAGGCCGCACATCTTGCCGATCCGCGTGTGCTGCGCGAATTCGTACTCGCTCTTGCACAGCGCCCCGACACGCAAAATGACGAGCTCGCGCTCACGCGCGGGAAACGTCGACCCGAAGAGCACGTGATTGCCGAACACGAGCCACCGCTTCAAGAGGGGCGCATGACGCGCCAGCGTCGTGAAAATGTTCAGCGGGTGATCGCGACGCGCCGTCGTGCGCGCGAGAATTTCGCGCTGCTCGTCGGTCCATTCGGATTCGGGGAGGGGGGCGATGCGTGGGTGCTGGAGACGCATCATGCGAGTGTATCGCGGTCGGCTTCGGGTTCGCTCGTCGTTGCTCGCTTGCGCCTTTCCCGGAGCCCGCTCGAGTTCTATGCTTCCCGGACGATGACGCCGTCGCATGCAGATCGAACACTCGGGTCGAAACACTGGAGCCCTCGAATTTCGCGAAAGGGCCCGAGTCGTCTCGTCGGTCGCGGCGCTCGGTTCGCTGCGGTCGCCGCAGCGCTCGCGGCGATGGTCGTCGGTCCGCGCACGGCTCATGCGGCGGACAAGACCATCCGCCTCGCAACGATCGCGCCGCGAGCGTCGTCGTGGGGCAAGGTCTACGACGTCTGGCAAAAGGCGCTCAGCAACAAGACCGGCGGAAGGCTCGACCTTCAAGTCTATTTCAACGGCGTGCAAGGCAACGAAGACTCGATGGTGAGCAAGATCAGAACGGGGGAGCTGGACGGCGCGGCGATCACCGCGACTGGGCTCTCGCTGATCTACAAGAACGTCCTGGTCCTGCAGATCCCCGGCGTGCTCACGACCTGGGACCAGCTCGATCGCGTGCGCAAGGAAGTGCAACCCGATCTCGACGCGGGGATCCGGGCCGCCGGATTCGACATCATCGGCTGGGGCGACGTCGGCCTCGTGCGGCAATTCACGAAGGGCTTCGAAATCCACCGTCCCGCCGACGTGAAGGGCAAGCACCCCGCGGTCTGGCGCAACGAACCGACCGGGCCGGCCCTTTACGCCGCCATCGGCGGAGTGGTTCCGGTGCCGGTCGACGCCATGGAGATGCTCCCGGCATTGCGCGCCGGAACGGTGGATCTCATCGCGGCCCCCGCACTCGCCGCCGAGCAGCTCCAGTGGACGCCTTACCTCGACCACGTGAACGACGACGTCATCGTCTGCGCCGTGGGCGCGCTCATCCTCAAGGCCGGCGTCCTCGACGCGCTCCCCGCGGACCTCAAGGCAACCTGGGACGAAGTGGAAAAGCGCGCGACCGAGAGCATGCAGGGTCGCGTCCGGAAACTCGACGACGAGTCCTACGGCCGCATTTCTCAACGCATGACCGTGATCAAGTCGACCGAGTCGGAGCGCGACGAATGGAAGAAGCTCCTTCGCAAAGTCGTGACCGGATTATCGCACGGCACCTACGACAAGGCGCTCGTCAACCGGGTACTCAAGATTCGCGGCATGGAGCCGATCGACTGAGCGAGCGACGTCGATGACTTGGGTCTATGTCGCGCGTCGTCACGGCAACATTCCCGTAGCGAACCAGCAGTCCACGACGTTCGCCTCCGCGATCGGAACGGCCGGCAGCGGCTCGGGCGGCATCCTGCATTGGTGAACTAACCCGGGTGCCGAGGTCACGGCCTGCTCGTCGGCCGGGTTCGTGATTGCTGCGTAGGAATCGAAGCGCACGGTCGGGTACTCGCCCGCCGGGTTGTGGCAACCCGCGCAGTGCGCGTCGAAAATCGGCGCGACGTCCGTCGCGTAGGTCGGCGCGGGTCCGTCGCAACGCTCGGCATAGTGCGGGCAAGAGGCGACGCCCGCTTCACCGCCGAGATAGCCAGCGCCGTCGCCGAGATTCGAATTCGAGCAACCGGTGCACGCCGCGCACGCGATCGAGACCACGCGGGCGATCGCCGCGGCGCGCGTCGTGTGCGCGAAGTGATGCTCGATGGACGCTCGCCTCGTGCGAAAACGTTGTCGACGCGGTGCCCCCACCTGATCAGACCCTTACTTCGCGGGATGTAATTGCGCGTACCAGCAACGGAGCGTCGTGATCTCGTCGGCGGAGAGCGACGGCAGGGGCGGTGGAGGCATTTTGCACGCCGAGACCAAGCTCGCGGAGATGACCTTTACCTTGGAGCTAG
>DATBBD010000491.1:0-4362 GCA_036271175.1 Polyangiaceae bacterium
CAGAAGCCGCCGCGGAACATGAAGAACATGCCGCCTAGCCCGAGGAAGCTCAGGCAGATCACCACGTAGGCGAGGGGCGAGTCGAAGTAGGAGCGAAACTCACGTTTCGCGATCGTCATCATCGGGCTCATGGATCAACCTTTCCCACCGTTCGACGCGCTCGCCGAGGCTTCGTGGGTCTCTTCCGGATCGTCGTCGTCATCGTCGTCATCGTCGCCGGCATCCCAGTCCGCGCCGCGGTCGAGTTTCTCGTCACCGCGAGTCAGCTCGCGGAACACCGCGTCGAGGCTCTGCGTGTCGCGCCGGAGCTCGAGCAGGGTCCAACCCTTCTGCACGATGAGACGGAAAATTTCGGCGCGGAGGTCGGTGCTCTGCGGACCCGCGAGCTCGAACTTGTGCCCGGTGTCGTCGGTCGGCAGATCGCGAACGCGATCGACGCCCGAGAGCCCCTTGAGCGCCGCCTCGAGCTCGGCTTGCTTCGGCGCGCCCTTGCCGGCTTCGCCATTCTTCTCGTCCACCGTGACGAAATAGCGAATCGCGCCGGTCTTGCCGCGGATCTCGTCGAGCGGGCCGTCGGCGACGACGCGACCTTTGCTCACGATGATCGCGCGAGCGCACGCCTCTTCCACCTCGGCGAGGTTGTGCGTCGAGAGGAGGATCGTGTGATCCTTGCCGATCTCTTTGATGTACCGGATGACCTCGGCCTTCTCGTTCGGGTCGAGATCGCTCGTCGGCTCGTCGAGGATGAGGATCGGCGGATCGTGAATCAGCGCTTGCCCGAGGCCGACGCGCTGGCGATAGCCGTGCGACAGCATGCCGATGTCCTTGCCGAGAACCTGGGCTAGACCGCACACCTCGACCACCTTCTTCAGGCGCGAGCGGAACGTGCTGTCGTCGAGCCCGCGGATCCTCGCGGTGAACTCGAGGTACTCCCACACGTTCATGTCCGTGTAGAGCGGCGCGCGCTGCGGCAGGTAGCCGAGCTTTTGCCGTACCGCGAGCGGCTCTTCGAACACGTCGTGTCCGTGCACCTTCGCGCTGCCGCTGGTGGGGGAGATGAAGCACGTGAGGATGCGCATCGTCGTGCTTTTCCCGGCGCCGTTGGGCCCGAGAAAGCCGACTACTTCACCCTTTTGAACTTCGAACTGAACGTTGTCGAGAGCGCGGACAGGGCCGAACTGCTTCGTCAATCCGCTCGCCTGGATCATGACGTCGGTCATGGTCGGTCGATCACCTCTCTGTAAAAATGAGCCGCGTTGGCCCGTAGCCCCGAAAGCGGGCGCGGCATGGTAGCGACCAGCCGATCCCTGTCAACATGGCTCTCTGTCATTTGATTGCGCTGGGTGCGTGTGAGGAGCGCGTATCGAAAACGCCCCGTGCCGCCGGCAAACCCGCGAGGATTTCTCTTATTCCCCGGGGGCTACATTCCTGCCCGCCCGCGAGTGCTAACGCGTCGCGTTATTCGTCCACTCGGTCAGTTCGAATAACCGGTGACGAGTGCTTGAGCGAGCAGGCTCCAGCCGTCGGCCGCGACGAAGAGCAAGAGCTTGAACGGCAGGCTCACTTGAGTCGGATTCAGCGACTGCATGCCGAGCGCGATGAGCACGTTCGCGACGACGAGATCCACCACCAAGAACGGCAAGTAGATCGCGAAGCCCAGCGCGAACGCTTCGACGAGCTCCGTGACGAGGAACGCCGGAACGACGACGCCGAGATCGCTTCGCGTGACCGAGTCGCGATCGGCGCCGCTGCGCGTCTTTCGCGACAGGTCGTAGAACCGGTCGAGCTGCCGCTTCGACGCGTTCTTCTCGAGGAACGTTTCGAGCGGTTCGCGCACGGCGTCGACGACCTCGCGCACCCACGTCGCGGCATTCGCCGTTCGATGAGGTTCGAGGAGCGGCGTCAACCGATCGGCGATCTTGTTCCCGACGGGTGCCATCGCGAGAAGCGTGAGCGCGCCGGCGAGCGCGACGACGACCGTGCTCGACGGAACCTCCGGCGCACCGATCGCACTCCGCGCGATGTGCAGCACCGTCGAGATTTTCACGAACGACGTGAGCGCCATGAACAAGAACGGCAGGAGCCCGACCAGCGCGAGTGCCACGACCAGCGCGAGCGGCCGATTCAAGAGATCGTCGGGCGAGACGCCGTTGGCCGTCATTCTTCAGCCGCCTCCGGCTCCGGCGCGACGTCGCTTCCGGGCATTTCTCCGAGCTTCGTCAGCCCCGCCTCGCTGGCTCCGACCACGTAAACGGTCGACCCGACCCGTACCAGGTACACCGCGCGCCGACCGTCGAGCGGCAGGCGTCCGACCAGCCCGAGCGGACCCGAAGCGCGCCCGAGCCCCGTGCGCCGCGCGGCGTAAAGCAGCACGATCGCGAGCGCCACCACGCCCACGAGCGTCACAGCCGTCTGGAGCAAATACGACGCGACCGGCGACAACCCGGCTGCGACTTTACGCCAATCACGGTATCGCTCATCACTTTTCGTGTGGGTGCACGAGTGCCGAAGTCCCACCTCGCGCGTCGCCCAACACCGCTGGCTTCCGGAAACCGCGACCCTTACCATCCGAGGCCGGACGGTTTCGGGGGATTCGTTTCCGCCGGACGCCTCGAGGACGACACCGATGAGATACTCCTTGGTCCTGCCGCGCAGCGAGCAGAACGACTCTGCCGAGGTCAGGAAGGCGCTCGACACCGCCGCCGAGTTGCTCGACGCCGGTGATGGACGAGGCGCGTTGCAATGGATGCGTCGCGCCGCGTGGGCGGCCGCCAAGACCGGCCAAGACACGCGTGCGCTCGTCCTCAGTAAGGTCGCGAAAAATCTCCAAGCCGCCGTCGAAACCGAAGGCGGCGAGGTGATCCACGACGCTCCGCGCCCGACCGACGACGGCAAGCAACCGCGAAAGGGCCCGAGCTCGCGCCCGAAAGATCGCGCGAGCTCGCGTTCGAGTCAGACCAAAGCCGTCCGCGAAACCAAACCGAAGAGCCAGCGCCCCACGCAACGTCGCGACGCCATGACCGTCGAAGACGCCGCTCGCGCCGCGAGCGCGCAAGCTCCCACGTCGCGCGCGCGTCCCATCACCGCGCCGCCGGTCACCGTCGAAGCCGCGATGGACCTCGTCGTCACCGTCGCGCCCGGCGAATGGGAAGCCACCGACGCCGCCGTGCTCGTCGGTCACCGCGCGATGCGTGTGGCCGTCACCGCCGAAAAAAGCGGTGCGCTCGTCGTTCGCCCGCTCCGCGCCGGCGAAGTCGCCCCCAAAGACTCGACCGTCGCACTCCTGGTTTCGTTCGAACCTGGAACCCCCGCCCTCACCAAGACGGGCTAGGGGAGAAAAGGGTGCCCCCCCTCCGGCCGCCCCAAGCGGCAGCCGGTCCCCCCCAAACGTGCGCGCGCCCGCGCCCGCGGGGGGGAACCCGCACGCACTCGCGATCTGACTCTTCGACTGGTCGGAGCCGATGCCGGCACTACAGCAATTGGGGTATTCGCCGTGATCCAGCGGCATGCTCGGCCGCTTCCAGTTCGGGCCTAGCTCGCGCCTTGACCGGCAGACGCCGTTCGCGTCTCCTATGCGCGCGAATCATGACTTCCCAATCGACGAAAGATAGTGCCGCGGCGGCCCCGGTCACCCAGCGCAAGGGCCGCTCGTGGGCGCGGCGATTTGCCGGCCCGTCGCTGATCGCCGCGGCCCTCGGCCACTCGGCGTGCAGCGCGCCCCCGGCGGACACGTCGACGAGCGAGCCGACGGCTGCCACGCAGGAAGCCGTTACGGGCGGCACGGCCGTGAGCACCGCCGACCTGCCTTCCCGCGGCATCGTCGCGCTGGGGATTCTCAGCACCGGGGGCGTCTGCTCGGGCACCCTTCTCACGAACCGGTGGGTCTTGACGGCCCGACACTGTGTTTGCCAGGCGCAAGTGACGAATCCATCGGACGTTCAGGTCTCCGTCTATGGCGACGTCGCGGATGGGCAGAACCCAACGCTCGGGCAGGTCTACACGACGACGGCCTCGAAGGTCATTCGCAACCCGACCTACGACGCAGCGCTCGTCCAGCTGAGCGAAACGCTGCCCTACACCGAGCCGCCGCTCCTCTACGCCGGGACGGGCAGCGACGTCGTGGGGAAGCTGACGAGCGCCTGGGGGTTCGGGCCCAGCACCGGCGACAACAACGTGCAAGACTCGCTCAACTGGGGAAACCTCGACATCTCCAGCGTCTCGACTTCGCCGGTCTCCGAGGTCCTGGAGGATTGCTCGCCGTCGGAGATCTCGCTGAAGGTGACGGGGCCCTTCGCCGTGCCGGTCGCGGGCGGCTCGGCGGTCACCCAGGGCGGAGATTCGGGCGGCCCGCTCTTCGTCGAA